>JBJKSV010000260.1:0-18319 GCA_046703605.1 Limisphaerales bacterium | reverse complement strand
GTTTTTACTCAGACTGGCCAATTCTGGCCAGACATCCTCCGCTCGCCGCAATGCGGCGAAATGGCGCCCATGGTGCGAATGGCGGTCGCTAGAGGACGGCCCGCCCTGCCTGCAGACTGCTGCCGTTTTGTTCGCGGCATGAAATCCTCGGGCTAGAACTGGTAGATGATGTTCGCGGCCAGCATGTAGGCATTGTCAAGCGTGGGCACACCGGTCACGGCGCCGCCGAACAGGGCATTGCCAGTGAGCGAGTGGTCCCAGCGGAATTCGAGCCGGCTGATGACGTTGTTCCACAGATCGTATTGGAGCGTGGCTGTCGCCGCCAGAATTCGTTCTCGAGCCGAGATGGAGCCTGGCAGACCGGGGATATTGGCGTCGATGCCGCCCTTGAAATACTCGAGGCGCCCGTGGACGCTCAGCTTGGGTGTAAGCTGATAAGAGGCATAGCCGGCAACTGACCAGAGCTCATCAAGGTTGACATTGACAGGGATTGTGCCGAATTGCAGCTCTGTCGAGCCGGCATCCAGGTAGTCAAAGGCAGCTCCCAGGCGAAGGTCGGAGATCGGAGTGGCTACCGTCGCGCCGAGATAATAACTGGTTTGCTTGTCACCGGCGCCGGAGCCTAAAAAGGAATTATTGAACCCGTTGACAATGCCGCCGTAAAGCGTGGAGCCGGCTAGAAAACCCATGCTCTGCGGCGCGGTCAAGGCAATCGCGCCCATATACGTCTTGTCGGATTCGGCCTGGCGGTTGGAGCCGGGGATGGCGCTGAGGCCGGCGAAGTTGAACAGAGGCGCCAGGGGACCGCCCGCAAAGCCGGTGGCGCCGAGTTGCGCGCGGTCGTTGATGATGGGCCCGACCGTGTCGGCCACACCGAAGGAGGCGCTGATGAGGTCGGTAAAGTCGTAAGAGGCGACGATACCGGTATGAGTCTGAGGTTCGATGCTATTACCGTAGGAACGCGTATAATTGGGGTCGAGCGGGGATTCGACTGATTCATAGCCGATGAGGCTGTCGAAAACACCTGCCTTCCACACGATGCCGTTGCCGATGGGCATACGCAGCTTGACGTAGGCCTGGCGGATAGCGAAATCACTCTGGGACGCAAAGGAATCGTTGCCAAAGACCGATTGGGTGCCCAGGGAATTGGCATCCGGCCCCATCCAGAGGTCAACGCGGTAACCTGCCGCCCATTCGGCGTCGTTCAGCGGTTTATCAATTCGAAGCTGGACGACATCCAGGTTGAAGCCGTCGGCCTTGCTGGAGCCGCCGAAGCGGTATGGAGGCAGGTTGGCATCCCCAGTGCCGAAATTCCATTGCGCTGAGGTGTCCACGTAGCCGCTGAGGGTTGTGGAGGAGAGATCGGTGAGCACGGAATTGGGCTTCTCCTCGGCCCGAGCGAGGGATGGAAGACTAATGATCCCCGCGGCCGCCAAGACGACTGTCCATTTGTCAAACTTCATAGTTGCTCTGATCTGTTATCGGTTTCGACTCCCAAACTAGTGTGCTGGCGGCATTGATATGGGATATGGCCACATTTGACAATATGTTTTTTGCGTGCATTTTCGTCGGGCCTGAATAGAAGTTGTCCCATGACACTCGCTGAGGCCAAGACGCATCACCACCAACTGGCGAAGGAAATTCGCAAGCACGACCACGCCTACTATGTTTTGGGGCAACCGACGATAAGCGACTTCGATTACGACCGGCTTTACCGCGAGTTGGCCGATTTGGAGAAGTTATATCCGGAATTGATAGCCCCGGACTCGCCGACCCAGCGGATAGGTGGCGAACCGGTTAAGGAATTCAAGCCCGTGCGCCACCTGCAGCCGATGCTTAGCCTGGATAACACCTATTCCCAGCAGGAGTTGCGCGAGTTCGTCAACCGGCTGCAACGCTTGCTCCCCAACGAAAAATTGGAATGGGTGGTCGAGCCGAAAGTCGATGGCATCGCCATCAACCTCCGTTACGAAGATGGGGTTTTTGCATGCGGCTCGACCCGGGGCGACGGAACAACAGGCGACGACATCACCTCAAACCTCAAAACTATCCGCAGCATTCCGCACCGGTTGGAGGAGGAGTCTCTTAGCCCATCGGCACATTCCGTCATCGAGGTGCGCGGAGAGGTCTATCTAACCAAGACCGGTTTCAAGCGGCTCAACGCCGAGCGCGCGGCCAACGGCGAGGAACCCTTCGCCAACGCCCGCAATGCCGCCGCCGGCTCGCTCAAACAACTGGACCCGCGCATTGTGGCCCGCAGACCGCTGGACATTGTGGTCTATGGCGCCGGCCAGCTCGAAGGGGTCGAGGTTCGGTTGGAACAGCACGATCAACTGCTCCAGTGGCTCAAGGCCCTCGGCTTCAATACACCCGAGAGGACCTGGCATTGCCGCTCCGCCGATGAGTTGGCAAAGGCCATCGAGGAACTGGACCAGGTTCGGCGCGACTTTGCTTACGAAACCGACGGCGCGGTGGTCAAGCTCAACTCCTTTGAGCAGCGGCAGCGGGCGGGCTTTACTGCCAAAGCCCCGCGTTGGGCTATCGCCTACAAATATGCGGCCGAACAGGCCCAGACCAAGCTCAAGGGCGTTACCGTGCAGGTTGGCCGCACCGGCGCGCTGACACCCGTGGCCGAACTCGAACCGGTCTTGCTGGCCGGGAGCACTATCGCCCGCGCCACCTTGCACAACGAAGATTATATTCGCCAGAAAGACATCCGGGTGGGTGACACGGTGACTATCGAGAAGGCGGGCGAGGTCATCCCCGCGGTGGTGGATGTGGTTCTAACCAAAAGAACGGGAAACGAGGTTCCGTTCCGGTTCCCCAGCCAATGTCCGGAATGCGGCTCGAAGGTCTCGCGCATGGCCGGCGCCGCCCCTGGAGACGAAGGCGTCGTGTGGCGGTGTCCCAATCCGGATTGCCCGGCACAGGTTCGAGGCCGGATTGAACATTGGTGCTCGCGAGGTGCGATGGACATCGAAGGCGGCGGGGAAGTCCTGGTGCGTCAACTGGTGCAAAGCGGTTTGGTGCGGGATGTGGCCGACCTGTATCGCTTGAAATTGGGAGAACTGGTGGGGTTGGAAAGGATGGGCGAAAAATCGGCCCGGAATTTCCTCGGGGCCGTTGAAACGAGCAAACAGCGCGAGATGTGGCGAGTTCTTTTCGGCCTGGGCATCCTGCATGTCGGTGCCGGAGTGGCCAAGGCGCTGAGCCGATGCTTTGCGAACCTGGAGGACGTGTTCAACGCCGGCATTCCCCAGTTGACCCAGTGCGAAGATGTCGGCGAGGTCATCGCCCAGAGCATTGTCCAATGGCACGGCGACCGCCAGAATCGAGCGCTGCTGGACCGGTTGCGCAAAGCCAAACTGAATTTCGCTTCCGAGATGTACAAACCCAAGGCCGCCGGCGGGCCTTTGGAGGGCAAGACCTTCGTGCTGACTGGCACTTTGCCGAACCTCAAACGCGAAGAGGCTGCCGCCAAGATCGAGGCGGCCGGCGGAAGAGTCAGCAGCAGCGTCAGCAAGAAGACGGATTTCGTGGTGGCAGGGGAAGAGCCGGGCTCGAAGCTGGAAAAGGCGCAGAAGCTTGGGGTCAAGATTATAGGAGAGAAAGAACTGCTGGAGATTGTTTAGAGAATATGATGGGAGACTATGATGATTTTATCCGCCACCACGGCCTCCGGCTTTGGGGCAAAAACGATCCAGAGGCCTTGGCTGTGCGCAGGCACTACCAGTCAGACGGGTCTGACCAGTCAGACCAGTCAGACCGGTCTGACAAAACTCCACCTCCCGGTTGCCCTCTCTGCGGCAAACCGATGCGCCTGCGCACCGCCAAGCACGGGACTCACGTTGGCCAGTCGTTTTGGGGTTGCTCGGCCTTTCCGGACTGTCGAGGGACCCGCCCTGCCACAGACCAGGGCAGATAAGGCGGGCAGGCGGCCTAGATTTGACAAGCGAACAAACCCATGGCATAATCATTCATATCATTAGCAACTAACTTATGATTACAGCATCAGCCACTCCTAAGCTCGCCCGAAACGAGGGCCTCAAGGAGAGCAGTCCCAGCCTTTCGGGGACCATTTTTCAGGCGCTCGGGGATTCCTCGCTGGACCGGTTTTCAGAGGACGATTATGAGTTTCTGAAGTTCCACGGGGTCTATCAGCAGGATGATCGCGACCTGCGCAAGGTTGCCAGGCATTACCAACTCATGGTGCGGACGAAGTTTCCTGGCGGGGTTCTGAGTGCTCGGCAATATCTGGCCTGCGACCACTTGAGCAGCCATTACGGGAACAACACCATGCGCATTACCACGCGCCAGGACTTCCAGTTCCACGGGATACTCAAATCGAACCTGCGTCAGACCATCAAAGACCTGAATGATGCCTTGATTTCAACGGTGGCGGCGTGTGGAGACGTGGAACGGAATGTCTTGGCGCCTCCCACCCCCGCGACCAGCCCGCTGGTGGAGCGGGTGCTGGAGGAGGCGCGTGTCCTCTCGGGGAAGCTGGCCCCCAGGACACCCGCCTACCACGCGATTTGGATCGAAGGCCGGGAATTGGACTTGAACGACGCGGCCAACGCCAAATTTGTCGATCCGCTCTATGGTCCACGCTATCTGCCGCGCAAATTCAAAACCGCGTTCGTCATCCCGCCGCTCAACGACATCGATATTTTTACGAATGACCTCGGTTTTGTGGTGATTGCCGAGGGAGGCCAGTTGGCCGGCTACAACGTCCTGGCTGGGGGCGGGATGGGGATGTCGCATGGCAACGCGCAGACTTTTCCACGGTTGGCGGACGTGATTGGGTTCGCCAGGCCCGAACAGGTGGAAGCGGTGGCCAAGGCCGCTATCACCATCCATCGGGACCATGGCGATCGGACAAACCGAAAACACGCGCGCCTCAAGTACGTTCTCGCCGAGAAAGGCGTGGATTGGTTCCGAGCCGAGCTCGAGCAGCGTGCCGGGGTAAAACTCGGCGCCGCCCGCCCCTTCGAATTCACGACTCAGGGCGATTTGCTCGGCTGGCACAAACAGAGCGACGGCAAGTACTTTCTCGGCCTCTTTGTCGAGAACGGGCGGATCGCGGATTTTGACGGCTGCCGGCTCAAGACCGCCCTGCGCCAGGTCGTGGACCAATTCCAACCGGAGGTGCGTCTGACAGCGTCACAGAATCTGCTCTTGGTCAACGTGGACGCGGGGCACCGAGAGCAGGTGGATCAGCTTCTGGGCGCGCACGGTCTTTCTACGGCGAATCTCTTCAGCCCCACGCGTCTGGCTTCCATGGCCTGTCCCGCCATGCCCACCTGCGGGCTGGCGCTGGCCGAATCGGAGCGAGTCATGCCATCGATTCTAAGCCGCATCGAGGGCGTGCTGGCCGAATTGGGACTCGAGGGAGAAAGGCTCATTGTGCGCATGACAGGCTGCCCCAACGGCTGCACCCGGCCCTACATGGCGGAATTGGCATTTGTGGGCAAGGCGCCGAACAAGTACCAGATTTATGTCGGCGGAAACGAAGCCAGCACCCGGCTCAACGGGGTCTATAAAGACTCGGTCAAAGCAGACGACCTGATGGGTGAGGTGCGAGCCCTGCTGGCACGTTACAATCTGGAGCGGCTGGCGGGAGAACGTTTTGGCGACTTCTGCGCCAGGGCTGTTTGGAACGACATTCCCACCCCATGAGCAACCTGTCTGTCGCGGCGTCGAATCCGGGCGCCGCTCGTCCGCCAATTTCAGGGCAGGCACCGGACCAGGGCGCCCAGGGCAAAGGCGCCGAGGTTGTTACCGGCGCAAAGCCTGCTATCTCTCCGGGCGAGCATGAGCGTCTATCGCCGGCCGATGTTCGAACACTGAACGCGCAGTTTGAAACCCAATCCACCGAGGAAATCCTCGCCTGGGCGTGGCGGCGATTTGGCCTGCGCGCGGCGATCGGCAGCAGCTTTCAAGGAGCGGGCCTGGTGATCATCCATCTGGCGCGCCAGCAAGGTCTGTTGTTCCCGGTTTTCACTCTCGACACCGGGCTTCTGTTTCCGGAAACAGTCGCCCTGAAGCGTCGCCTCGAAGACTTTTTCGGTTTCGCCATGGAATCGCTCGAGCCAGACCTGACCGTGGAGGAGCAGGCCGACATCAACGGCCCCGAACTCTGGAAGCGGAACCCGGACCTGTGCTGCACTATTCGCAAGGTGCTGCCGTTGCGGGATAAGCTCTGTGACCTGGACTGCTGGATTACGGGTTTGCGCCGGCAGCAGTCTCAGACTCGCTCCGGCGTCGGCATTGTCGAGCTGTACGCCTTTGACGGGGCCTCCGGTCAGGACATCGTGAAACTCAATCCTCTGGCCAACTGGTCCCGAGAGAGAGTCTGGAACTATATCCGCGACCACCGCATCCCGTACAACCCGCTGCATGATCAGGGCTACCGCTCGATCGGCTGCATGCCCTGCACCCGTTGCACCGCAAATGGCGAGAGCGAACGCGCCGGACGCTGGACCGGATTCAACAAGGTGGAATGCGGCATTCACACCTTCATGCCCAAGAAACTCGATTTCCAAATCTAAGTATGGATTCACTCTCACGACTCGAAAACCAAAGCGTTTACATCATGCGCGAGGCCTTCAACAAGTTCGAGCACCTGGCTATGCTCTGGAGCATCGGCAAGGACTCGACTGTCCTGCTGTGGTTGGCGCGCAAGGCCTTTTTAGGCCACGTCCCCTTTCCTCTGGTTCATGTTGATACGAGCTACAAGATCCCCTCCATGATCGAGTACCGAGACAAGTTGGTCCGCCAATGGAACCTGGAGTTGATCGTGGGCAAGAATGAGGAAGTCCTCCGCAGCGGGGTGACTTATCCCAACGGCAAAGCCACACGAGTCGGATGCTGCGGAACCCTCAAGAAGGACGCCCTCAAGCAGGTCCTGGACAAGCACCATTTTACCGGCGTCATCGTGGGCGTGCGGCGCGACGAGGAACCCACACGCGCCAAAGAACGGTACTTCAGCCCACGCGACAAGAACATGGAGTGGAACGTCGAGGACCAACCGCCCGAGTTGTGGGACCAATTCAAGACCGATTTTGAAAAGGGCGCCCATATCCGCATCCCTCCGTTGCTGCACTGGACAGAGGTCAACGTTTGGGAGTACATCCAGCGCGAGAACATCCCGGTCATACCGCTTTATTTTGCCGATGGCAAGGGCCTGCGCTACCGCAGCCTCGGCTGCGCCCCTTGCACCGCCCCGATCGCCTCGAACGCTCGCACCGTGGCTGAGATTGTCGAGGAACTGCGCCAAACCCGGACCTCCGAGCGTTCTGGCCGCGCTCAAGACAAGGAGAGCGAAGATGCCTTCGAAAAGCTCCGGCGCGACGGCTACATGTAAATCGGGTTCAGCCTCCGTTGGTCACGTTGGCCGCATTGAATCCGGGCGGCAGAGGGGGCACGTCGTAGGGCAGCGGCGGTTCCGATTCAGAGGCCAGGGTGTTAACCAGGTCGCGCCAGGCCTCGCGCTGTTCGGGAGACATGAGGCGCCAACGTTGGGCGTTTTCGAGGAACTGCTGGCGTTCGGCTAATGAAAGGCCGGCGAACTTCTCGAACGAACGGATGCAGCGGCTCCGCATGGAGGCGGGCAGCCCGTTGAAAGTAACCAGGGTCTTCTGAATCTGGAGCCGCTCGGGTTCAGAGAGGGTGTTGAGGGCACGCTGTTTTTCTTGTGGTGTCAGGCGCCAGAATTGTTCGAATTGGGCGAGGGTCTGGCGTCGTTGCCGAGGCGGAAGAGCCTTCCATTGGGCGACGCTGGCTTCGTACTTCTGCCGTGAGGCAGGAGAAAGCCGCTTAAGGGTGTTCTCTCGTTCCGCATCCGACCCGGATTGGATCTCGGTAAAGTAACGGATGGCCGCTTCGTTTGTGAGGAGCTGGCTTTGCGCGACGGGCGCCAGCTTATCCCACTCGGCCAAACGGTCCTCGACAAGCTGACGGTCCGCGAGGGGGATCATGGCCAGTTGGGCAGGACGGTTTGTGGCGGGGGTGTGCATCAGCGGCAGCAAATAGTAGTGCAACTCGGTGACACGCAACCGCAGTTCTCTCTCACTGGGTTTGAGCGCATCGTATTCACGCAGCTTGGCCAGCAGAAGGCGGCGGTTTTCGGGCGAGCGCCCGGCCAGGGCCTTAGCCCTCTGCGCCGGGGACAATGCCAGCAACTCGCGGAATCGGTCCACGGGGGATTCTGCCACAGGCCGTATGGGCCAGAGATAGGGCGGAGGCGGAGTGCCGACCAGCTTGGGGGCAAGCTCCGAGGGATGCCCGCGCTGAGAGGATTGGCTGAAGCAGGGCATGCACACACCAAGCGCCAACCCCACAGCGACGCACACAGATCTCCAGGCAGGAAGAACGGTCATGGCCTCAGCTTCAGAAGTTCTTCATCGGGGGGAGGGGTCCGATCCAGCGCCCGGATGGCGTCAAAATCGGCTAGAGCCTGGGGGCTGGGCACCGAGGCCACTTCAGAAACCCTCACCACGCTTTCGGCCAAATGCTCGCGCCTGGAATCCTGCAAGTGTTGGTAGGAAAAGAAACCGGCCGCCAGGCACGCCGCGACAAACGCCGCCCGGGGCAACCAACGAAAGCTCCGGTCCCACGCGGCGCCCAACGGCAATCGCCAGCGGCCTGCCTCCGGGGAATGGCGTTCGGCGCTCCGCAATACACGGGCGGTAAAGTTTGAAGGCACCGGTGCGTTCGGAAGCCTTTCCAGCGCCTGGTTAAGGGCCAGTTCAGCCTCCCAGTCCGCCTGAAGTTCAGCCTCAGCCGACACGCACCCGCGCAACTCGGCTTCCTCAGCCGCGGTCAACTTCCGACGCCAGGCTGCCTGGCGCAATTGGTCATAAGGCCGGTCGTTGGTCATAAGCGTCTGTATTCATTTAAAACTGGAGGAGGCGAAAAGTTGCGTCGGATTTATCGATGCCACGCTCCGGTGCGGAGATAGGCCTTCAACTGCCCTTTGAGGGTCTCGCGCCCGCGGTGAATGAGCGATTTGGTAGCCGAAACGGAGCAGCCAAGCACCTTGGCAATCTCCTCGTAACTCAGGTCTTCCTGCCGGCACAGGAGGATTGCCAGGCGCTGGTTGTCGGGCAATTGCGCCAGGGCCTGCTCAATTTTCTCCTCCAACTCGACCTGGAGGAGGCTCTCGGGAGGGGAAGTGCTATTCCGATCCTCAAACTGCTGCAAAGGTTGGTCTTCGTGATCCGGGTGGGCGGCATCGATCGACTCGGCAGGATGGCGCGAGCGGCGCCGCAACTCGTTCAGGCAAAGGTTTCGGGTAATGGTGAAGAGCCAGGTCGAAAACTTGGCTGAGACCTCATAACGATAGGCAGAGCGGAAGACCTGGACGAACACATTCTGCGCAATGTCTTCTGCCTCAGTCACATCGCGCAGCATCCGCGTCACCACGTTGAGCACCGGCTGCTTATATTTATCAACCAAATCCGCAAAGGCGGCATGGTCTCCCTGCTTCACGCGCATCATCAGGGCGGCATCAGGTTCCAGTTCGCCTGCCATATCCGGGTCTATCCTATCAAACCCCGCTGGCGGGGACAAGTTTCATGCCACAAGCAAAACGGCAACACTCTGCGGGTAGGGCGGGCAGTCCTTTGCGCGCCACCACCAGCTTGCGGGTAGGGAGCGCAGTCCTCTGCGCGCCGCCACCAGCTTGCGGGAAATATTCTGGCTACAATGCACCGGGCCGCCCCGGTCGGTCTCACACCGCTTGCGCAAAGAGCACTTTAAACCCACAGTAAGCGCGACATGCAGGAATTGTTGGAACGAATTGAAGCCAGCGCCGAAGCGCACCTGCCGCTGCCCCCAGGGCGGCAGGCCACGCAGGAATTGGGCCGGTACAGGACGTATCTCAAGCTCGAGACGCACCGGCTCAAGATGCTGCACCGGGCCGGCGGCGGCGGTTTGGAGATTTGCCGGGCGCGCGCCGCCATGCTCGACCTGCTCCTGCGCCATTTGTGGAAAGCCGCCAAGGCGAGTCTTTCGGAACAGGGAAGGAAGGAATTCCCGCGGCTGGCGCTGGTGGCCATTGGCGGGTACGGCCGGGGCGAGATGAATCCGCACAGCGACATCGATTTCATGTTCCTGCACGATGGCCAGGTTGCCGCCGGGCACAAGCCGCTGCCGTATCTTGCCCGGATGATCGACGGCATCCTCTATCCGCTCTGGGACATCGGTTTGAAGATCGGCCATTCCACCCGGGGCATTGATGACTGTATCAAGGTCGCCAACACCGACATGCAATCGAAGACCTCGCTCATTGAGGCCCGGCTGGTGGTGGGAGATGAAGCCTTGTTCCAACAATTCCAAAAGGCCCTCCGGGCCAAATGTATCAAAGGCCACGAGGACTCCTACATCGCCATGCGCGTTGAGGACCAGAACGCCCGCCGCGCGAAGTTCGGCAACTCCGCCTGCATGCAGGAACCGAACATCAAGAATGGCTGCGGCGGCCTGCGCGATTTCCAGAACCTGCTCTGGATGGCCCTTTTGAAGTACGGCACCCGCTCGCTGAAGGACCTTCAGGCGCACGAGCTGATTTCCAAGGCCGAGCGGCGCCAGCTCGAGAACGCTTACGATTTCCTCCTGCGCGCACGCACGGAGTTGCACTACCACGCCAATCGGGCTGTGGATGTGCTGGGCAAGAACCTGCAACCGGCCGTCGCGCACAATCTCGGCTACGCGGAGCGGTCTCCCAGCCGCCGCATCGAGCGGTTTATGCGCGACTTCTACACCCACTCGCGCAACGTCTATCTCATCACCCGCACCATCGAGCGGCGCCTGGCGCTTCGGCCCGCCCCGCGCCGCCTCTCCCTCCGGGCATGGCTGCCCAACCGCCGCAAGGCCCCCCCGGAACCCCAAGACGGATTCAAGTTCCTCGACGGCGAGATTATGGCGGTATCTCCCCAGGTCTTTCGCGAGCAGCCTCGCCGCCTGATGCGCGTATTCTTGTATGCACAGCAGCGCGGGTTGCGCTTGCACCCGAACCTGACCCAGCTCATCCGCAACCAACTCGCCTTGGTCGATAGGGCCTTCCTTTCAGACGAGCACGTCCGGGAGACATTTCTTGCCATCCTCAACCAGAGAGGCAATGTCGCCCCGATTCTCCGCGCGATGTACGAGGTTGATCTCCTGGGCAAATACATGCCGGAGTTCGGCAAGCTGATCTGCCTGGTGCAGCATGAGTTCTATCACCAATACACCGCCGACGAGCACACCCTCATGTGCGTCGAGCAACTCGATCGCGTTTGGGAGGCCAAAGAGGCTCCTTACGCTGCCTACGCAGACCTCTTTCGCAGCCTCGAGCGCCCCTCGGTGCTTTACCTCGCCCTGCTCCTTCACGATGTCGGAAAGGCCGCGGGTCACGGGCACCATACCCGGGCCAGCGCTGATTTGGCCCTGCGCGTGGCCCGGCGCCTGGGCCTGGATGGGGCCGCGACGCACGCCTTGCGGCTGGTTATCGAGCATCACCTGCTCATGGCCAGCACTTCCCAGCGCCGCGATTTGGATGATCCGGCCGTTATTCGTCAATTCGCCAAGCAGGTTCAAACCCCGGAAATCCTCGCCATGCTCACCCTGCACACCTTTGTCGATTCCGAGGCCACCAGCGACAAGCTCTGGAACGGGTTCAAGGAGTCCTTGCTGTGGTCGCTCCATTTCAAGACCATGGGGCTGATGGCCGGCGGGCCGGAATTTGTCCGCGCCGAAGAAGTTCAGCGCGAGCTGCTGCGCGATGAAGTGCAGCGCCTCATGCCTGAGCCCCTCAGCGCGGAGGAACTGGACGCCCATTTCGAGAACCTGCCTCCGCAGTATTTCCAGGTCCATTCGGCCAGGGAGATTCTGGATGACCTGGTCCTCACTCACCGGTTCATGCGCCTGCAACTCAGCGAAGAGGACGAAGCCCTGGCGCCGGTGGTCAATTGGCACAACGATCCCGACCGAGGCTGCAGCGCCGTTAAGGTCTGCACCTGGGACCGCTCGGGGCTCTTCAGCAAGATAGCCGGCTCCTTCAGCGCCGCCGGATTGAATATCCTTAGCGCCCCGGTCTTCACCCGCTCCGATGGCATCGTGCTGGATACGTTCTTTGCCACCGACGCCCGAACCGGGAATGTGGCCGGGGCCGAGCAGAGCAAGAAGCTGGAGGACATCCTTAAGAAGGTTTTGACCGGCAGGCCAACGGATTTCCATAGCTTGATTGCCCGCCAGAAGAACGCCCATCCACCCTACCAGGCCTATACCGGCGAGCGCCTTCCCACCCAGGTCACCTTCGATAATGAATCCTCCGACACGCGCACTCTCCTCGAAATCGAGACCGAGGACCGTGTCGGCCTCCTCTACCAGATTTCGCAGGCCCTTTCCGAGCTTCATCTCGACATCTCCTCGGCCAAGATCCTGACCGAGCGCGGCGCAGCCATCGATACCTTCTACATCCGTGAGGCAGATGGGGAGAAGATTGTCGCGCCGGAGCGGCAAAACGCAATCGAGCGCAGCCTCGTCGAGGCCATCGACGCCCTGGACAAGGGCTGAGAACGGTCCTCACCAGATTGAGGTGTCCAGCGCGGGCCATTCAAAAACCGGTCTGATGCACAGCGGGTTCCCGGTTTCTCCGCCAGCCTCGTGGATGAACTAAGAACCGGCGGAGCCCGAACGGGCCTACGGGATTCAGGCATTTCGCCCGTTTCCTGGAGGCCGCGTGCCCTCACACGGCGCCCCTTCTTAATTTTCAAACAGACTCCTAGCAGAACCGCCGGCCCTTCCTGTTCCAGGTGGACGCGCTCGGGACGACCGTCTAACCCAGAAGGCGCCATCGCGCCTGCCGCAGTACCGCGTGCGGAGAGGTGCGCAGCCTTTCATACCAAACAGTCAGCAGGTGGCCCTCCTCAAGTTCAACTGTGCTCGGATAGCCCAAATCCCCGGAGGCCCCGTCGTCCGAGAGAACCAGTGGCTCGGACCAGGTTCGACCGCTATCGCGGCTGAGCCGGGCCTGGATGCCAAAAGGCGGACGCCGGTAACCGTAGGTCATGAGCAAATCGTCGTTGCGCAACCGCGAAAGAAATGACGGCAGCCCCCACACTCCGATGGAATGCGGAACGGACCAGGTCCTGCCGCCATCCGCGGATTCAGTTTGCAGCGTCTCGCCGTTATTCGCCTTGTTGTGATTCCGAATGTGGGCCAGCAGCCGGCCATCGCTGGTCTCGACGGCGTGCAATTCGTGGTAGTCCTTCGCATCATCTCCCTCCCGCGCGGGGATTTGTGCCAGCCATCTCCAAGTCCGGCCATCGTCGAGCGACTCGCACACTCCTACCCGGCGCCGCTGGGTCCATAGTTCCTTGCCCGCGTACAGCACTCGGCCATCAGCAAGTTGGATCGGCCCGTGTGGGCTGTTGACGATTGTCGGATACCGGGCCGACCAGCTCAGGCCCCCATCGGTCGAACGGATCATCCACTCGCCCAGTTCCGAGCGGCGCTGAGCGGCGCTCAGGCGGTTGTTGGCCGCCTCCCACGCACTAAGCCGCGTCTGCGGCCATGCCTCCGGACTGCCCGGTTTTCGCTGTTCGGCGCGGTGGAGGACTGGTTCGTAGGCCAGTGAAGTGAAGGTGGTCACCAACAGAGACCCCTCGGCGGTTTCAAGCACGCCTGAATCGCGGTCATCAATCGGGCTGTCCAGCAGCACCTGGGGCCAGCACCAATTTTGGCCGTGATCGTGCGAGACCATCAATTCGACCCGGCCGAAGGGGCAGACATGCTGCTCACGTCCGCCCGAACAGGAAAGGAGCAAGTCACCGTTGCGCCGAAGGGCAACTGTCGGCCAGCCGTGATAGTACTGCGGTTCATAGCTGATAACTCGCCTCTCAAGAACTCGGCCCTCCGCCGCTCGGCTTGATTGGGACGCGCCGAGGAGAAACGCTGTGGAAACCATGCCGCTCGAGAGGAGGAATTGTCTTCGGTTCAGTGTATTCATCGCCAGAATATGCCGCCCCGCAAGTCTTCAAGCCGGTTCGGGTGTTCGCTGCTTTGCGACCTTCATCCGCGCCGCCAGGGCGGTGACTTCGGCGCCAGCACCGGGCATCCCACTCAAAAGTGTGCCCATTGAAGCGCGGTCCTTCTTATGTTGCTCGCATTGGCCTTGATAAGTCCGGCGGGTCTTGGTGCAAACCAGGGTCTGGGGCGACCCGGTGCGTTCCGTCACGTGCGTCATATCCAGGCCGTGATGCTCGATCTGTTGGTGCAAGTGCTGGCGACGATCTTTACGAACAGGGAACCGGTGGACTTTTGCGTCTGGATCGAGCGCGAAGACCTCGAGCTCGCGGCAATCCTCGCACTTGCAGGAGAGCTTTGCCTTCTGGCGCCAGTTGGTGGGAGGTTTGGGGGGTAACTCACTTCGGTTCAGCAGAAACTGAGCGGAATGAGTCCACAAGCTCAGAGCTTCGGCGTCTGAAGTGAAGTTTCGGCCTGCACGGGACTGCAGCGTTTTCAAGGCGGGAACGAGGATCGTCCCTGGGTTGAATACCCTGGGATTCGCCGCGAAAGCCTTGGCTGCTTCAGCACGGAGCCGCGTCGCATGCAGCCTCTCAAGCGCCTCCATCAGGCCAGCCACCATGACCGCATCGACGGGTTTGGCTTTTTCCCAGCGGGTCCAGTCGCCGCCCCGATAGGGATCGGGTGCGGCTTCCACCTTCGGCAGCGCCGTAACAATCGCGGATGCGAATTCACGCAGCGCTCCCTCCCACGGAGCTTTAAGTTTCGGACCGGCTTCTTTGATGAGAAGGCTCAGCAGGTTCACGCAGGCCCAATGGAAGCTCCGCATGTTCTTCTGCGCCAACTGTGCGAGCGCCTTGCCCGCCTCCTCCGGGCCAATCAAATCGATACTCGCCACCAGCGCCTCATTCTCCGTGCCGTCGTATCGCGATACGACAACGCTCGTTACAAATCGTTCGAGCAACGCCGCCTCCCCGAGTTGGCTCAGCAGACCGATCATTTCGCCTCGGTTGGCTTCCTTGGTCTCTGCAAGATAGAGCGGCGCCTCGGAAGGTTGCTCCCAAGCCTCAATGACTTGCCGCGCGAGGTCCACCACGGGCTGTGTCTGCGCCGCTCCCTTCCCGGCGGTGGAGGCCGCAATTCGCTCCCTCAAGTACGGCAGGGTCGCGCCTGCGCCCGCCTGCAAGAGCACGTCAATGAACCGTTCACGCGGCCAAATCACCAGCGCCGCGCGATGATAGGCCCGGTCGAAAGTCGCTCCCTCATTTCCAGAGGCCTCGGTCAACCGCTGCTCGTCCGGAGCCTCTCCCTCCAATGCGCCCGCGGGCAGCACCTCCCCCTCCTCGAGCGGCACCTGCCCGAAATCCACCGGCTGATCCCGCGCGTTGACCCAATTGTCGATGTAGCGTGCGGCGTCGAACACCTCAACCACTTCAAAATCCTCGCTGTCCACGTCTTCTTCTTCTTCCGATTCGTCGTCGTAATAGCGCCCCCAGCGCCGGCGGGGACGATAATCGGAGTATCCTGGCTCGGCGGCGCCGCTTTCGGTGATGTGAACAATCCCGAGATGAGCCACGCATCCGGCCCGTTCCGCCGCCTGGCGTAATACCTGCCCCAGGGCCTTATCCGCTCCCTTCAGCCCGGCGAAGGATAGACCCGCGGGACTGTACTGGTGCTCGAGGAGCCAGGCCAGTTTCGCCGGCCCACCCTTCCGGCCAAAACCCTCCCCCAGCATCTTCGCGGCGGCAGTGAGCTCGGAAGCGTAAAGCGGCGCCGCGAGCGGCTTTGTTTTCGCGCCGGCTCCTTTCTGCAAGAGGTTGTAGATCAAGCAGACCCGGTTCCCTTGCGTGATCGGGCGCACCTCGTGTTCGCAGTCGGCGTAAAAGGCGGCAAACCTCAGTTCTGAGATCTCCTCGGTGCTCAGGTCGATATGAGCTTCCCGTCCCGCGTGCCGCAGCACAAGCTCGCCTCCGCGATGCGCCGAGGGCAGCACGATCACCAACGTGCCAAACATCCCCTCGGCCTTCTCCGTGTCACGGTGCGGCTTGAAGAACCCGCCCTCGTCGTACGCCAGCAACTTGTACAACTCCGCCGACACTTTTGTACTCCCGCAGCCCAAGCCCTCCTTCACCTTCGATAAGATCTGCTCGAAGGTGCTCCCCCAGGATTTCCCTCCGATGCTCACCTTCTCCGGCGCCAACTGCCAAACCTTGCGCACCGATTCGTCGAGGATCGTTTCTTCACCGCGCCCATAAGGAGCGCGCACCGCCTGCCGAATGATCGACTCAATCTGGACATCCGGCACCGGGAAAGACAGCACGCCTGCCGCTTCCACCTCGACGCGCGGCATCGGCGCTTCCAACACGCCTTCTACGAAGAAATCTCCGGGCCGCTTCACGCCCGCAAGCAACTCTTCCAGAGGTCCGAGATCCTTGTTGTATGGAACCTCAATGTCATCGCTGGCCATGAGGCCCAATTTAGGCCATGTGCCAGCCTCGGGCAAGGGACGGCTCCCCATCCCCCAGCAATGAACTGAAGTTTCCTCAGGAGCGACACCATCGGAACCTGCCGCCGCGACGAGGCGGGGGATTGGTTTGGTTGCGGGCTTTGCAAAGCCCACTTCCACGCCGCTGGATTGGCGGGCACACGGCCGGAAGCCATGGCGCTCGCCTCGTTCAATCATTGCGACATCTTGTTGAGGTGGAATTGCAACCATCTGGCAAACTATCGGAAATTCGATCATATCCGCCGGGTGAACGCCCTGCTGGGCTTGCCCACCCCATCGCTCTTGACACCGCTCGAGTTGCCGGGCGAAAGTGAGGCTGTGTGAATGACGGTCCAACCATCAGCGAAATCCGTCGGGTGCGGCATGAAATTTCCGGGCGCGTGGGCCATGACGTGCGCCGGTTGGGCGCGCATTACATGGAACAAGAACGCAAAGCCCGCGCCAGCGGGGAGTATCGTTTCGCTGAATCTCCCGCAAAATCCGAAATGGGACTTCACGACAAGCCGGTGAGATACGTGGCCAGTGTTGACCAGCCTATCTCAAAAGCCGTGGCAACCTGGTGCGCTGTCAACGCCCGGCGCAATGGCGCTGGAGTCCCTTGATCGAAGAGGATGCGCATGGCCGGCCGGTCAGGCCACAACCTCAGCCAACGAAGATTCCGTAAACTTGAGCACGGCCATGACCTGTTCCCGTTTCACGCCGGGAAACCATTCCAGGAACTGCTTGACGGTCGCGCCGCTGACCTTGCCCGGCACCCGTTCCACGGCGGGACATTGTGTCCAGTCCATCACGCTCGAACGATACCCCCGCAAAACCGGCCTGACAAGCGCACAGGCGAAGGCCGATTCCCCGCCTGCGCGGCGGCAGCCCCAACCAACGCAGGTTCCAACCCGACCATGCTCCGCCATCCCGATTCTCAGGACGCAAGTGTTCCGGCGCGTCGACAGCCCGCCACGCACCTTTGGGTTTCGCCAGAAAGGAATCCTTGCGGCCGCGGCGGAATTTGCGAAGATAAGTCAGCCAAATGAAGCTGCGAAATGGCCAGGAAACTGATACATTAGCTACGGCATATCCCCTGGACGCCTGACGTGATCAAAGAACTCGCCAGCGTGGTATTGACGACTGACTTGCCCGAACACGGCTTGAGCGCGGGCGATATTGGCACGGCTGTGCTCGTTCACGAAGGAGGCAAGGGCTGCACCGTGGAATTTATGACGCTCGCCGGCAAGACCATCGCGGTCGTCACATTGCTGACCTATCACATTCGGCCGATTGCCAAAGACGAAATCGCCCACGCCCGGCAAGTGGCGGTAGCGGCCTGATCGCGTTCTTTTAACGCAGAGACGCAAAGACGGGGAGACTCGAAGGCTGGCACGAGATTTACGAATCAACACCAATTCCCCAAGCCCGTTAGGGCTGGCATCCTTGTAGAAAGCGCAATTCTAAGAATATTGAGCTCCGTCAGGCTGGTAACAGGCGGGCGTGGTGGCCTGGCTTTGACTTAACTGGCCGATTCCTTTACGATGACTCCATGACCGCGTTGGAAGAACGCCGCATTAAACGCCTGGTGAAGGCTGCCGTCGCCGAAGCTCTCAAGGAGCAGAGCGATGTCTTGCGCGACGTCCTCCGGGAGGCGCTGGAAGATACCGCCTTGCTCAAAGCCATCAAAGCCGGCGAAGCCTCCCCCCTCACCACGCGCGGGAGAGTCCTTCAGAAACTGGCGCGCGTGACGTGAAGACGGCCTTCCGCCGGTCCTTCGAAGCCGATCTCTCCTCCGTCACGGACGTCCGCGTGCGCCGTCGGATC
>JBJKSV010000259.1:0-16418 GCA_046703605.1 Limisphaerales bacterium | reverse complement strand
GCCAGCAGCAGCGCGACGGCGTCACTCTTGCCAATGTTGGCGGCCTGCAGAAGCGCGGAGGCATTGTCAAGGCCAGGGGCAACACTGCCAGGGGCGATACGGTTCGGGTCCGCGCCGCCGTCCAGGAGTGCCTTCAACACGGGTGGATTCCCGAGCGCATCGTAGATTAGCGGGCCGCTAAACTGACCCACGCCATTTGGATCGGCCTTGAAAGCGATGAGTTCCCTCACTACTCCAAGGTTTCCCTGACCCACCGCAATATTCAACGCGGTGTTCTTTCCGTTCCACTTACTCGAGCGGGCGTAAAAGGTGCAGGCAAGATGGGGGTTCGCGCCGGCCTTGAGCAGAGCCTGAGCGGTGTTGGTGTCGCCGTTGTATGCGGCGAAGGCCAGGGGCAAGTCGAGACTGCCCAGATTCGGGTCGGCCTTCGCCGCCAGCAACGTCTTTACGACTTGGGTATATTGGCTATCCGTGGCATAACTGAGCACGGTTCGGCCATTGACGTCCTGGGCATCGACGTCAGCGCCTTTGGAAATGAGCAACCGGACGAGGTCGTCGTTCCCAGAGGCTGCGGCAAGATGAAGGGGCGTCAATCCAATGCCTGACAACCCCGCTCCGGGAATGCCGAGGTGGTATTTGAGGTCAGGAAGGTCCTGCACCCCAATGGCCGGGCCGGTCTTGACGTTGACTCGAGCGCCCGCCCCGAGCAAGCTCTTCGCCACCTCATCATATCCTTTGAGGGCGGCCAAATCGAGCGGGGTGGCGCCGTTGGCCGTCCGGGCGTTTGGGTCCGCTCCCTTGCTCAGCAGCAAGTCCACCATTGTCTTGTGCCCGTTGGCCGCGGCAAAGTGCAGCGGAGTCAAGCCAGGCTGCTTGATGCCGTTGACGGCGGCGCCGTAGTCGAGCAGGAGCTGCGCCACGGCCAGTTGGCCTTTGCCGGCTGCCGCTTCGAGCAAGGTCTCGCCGTTGCTTTGAGGGGCGTTGATGAGGTCGGGACTATTCTTGATGATGGCCTGGATGCGGCCGACATCCTCATCTCCAGATGTGCCCGACGCCGCAGCCTTGGATGGTGCAAGGCCCATCGAGGCCATGGTGTCTCGGCTGAGCTTCACGTAAGCGGGCTGGTCCGGGAACTGGTGCAGGATGCGTTCGTAACAGGCGGTGGCCTCGTTGGTCCGCCCTTCTTTGCGGTAACATTCACCGAGACGGAAGATGGCGGTCACGGCCAATTTGCGGTTTTGGTCGAGCTGGTTGACGACGGCCTGGTAGGCCCTGATGGCGGCATCGTAGTTGTGGTTCGCCTCCTCCTCGAACAGGCCGCGTTGCAGATTGGTGATGAGATCGTCTTGTGGCGCGCCGAAGGCGATGGCCGCTCCCAGGAAGAGGCTGGCGATGAGCAATGGTGTCTTCATAAATTCTGAGCCAGTGTAAGAAATCCACGGTGGCGAATTGTCATGGATTTGTAAAATCGGCCGGCAGATCGAGCTTATACCCGATTCCATGGACCGTCTTGAGCCAGCGCGGATGGTCTGGTTCCGGTTCGATCTTGCGGCGGAGGCTGGCGATATGGGTATCGACCGTGCGCGTTGTGGGAAAGGCGGTGTAGCCCCAAACGGCATCCAGAAACCGCTCCCGTGTGACCGGTTCGCCAGGGGCCTCTGTCAGCAAGCGGAGCATGGCGAACTCCTTCGCGGTCAAGTGGAGCGGGCGTCTGCCGCGGAAGGCGATCTGCCGCGCCAGGTCGATTTCCGTCTCGCCGAGTTTGAGCCGGGCCAGGGTGTGTCCCTGCCGGCGGGCGCGCCTCAGCAAGGCCCTGACCCGCGCCAAAAGCTCCTCCGTGCTGAAGGGTTTGACCAGGTAGTCGTCCGCGCCGGCATCCAGGCCAGTGACGCGGTCTTCGATTTGGGCCTTGGCGGTGAGCATGAGCACGGGCAGGGCAATCGAACGGCGCCGCAATTCAGCGCAAACCGCGTAGCCATCCAGCCGGGGCATCATGATGTCCAGCAGGAGAAGGTCGGGCTTTTCCTCGATGGCGCGGCGCAAGCCGCTCTCTCCATCCGCGGCGCTGAGCACGCGGTAGCCCTCTCTCTGCAACAGGTCTCCGAGCGCCGTCCGCATCGGCTACTCGTCTTCGACAATTAGAATTCGTTCCATAGGTTTCCCCTCTCATAGGGGCTTCATCCAAGCACTGGGACCGAGCGCAGTTCGATGGTGAACCGGCTGCCCTTCCCCACCGCGCTGCGGACGAGCACGCGCCCGCCGTGAGCCTCGGCAACGTGCTTGACGATGCTCAGCCCGATGCCTACGCCCTGCGTCTGCCGGCGCAGCTCAGAGCCGCAACGGTAAAACCGTTCGAAGATCTTTTCGTGCTCTTCGGGCGGAATTCCCTCGCCGTTATCCTCAACCCAGAGCGCGATGCCAGAACGACCCGGCCCGCCCGGCTCGAGGCCCACAGTGACCGTTGCCCCTTTGGGGGAATGCTTGATGGCGTTATCCAGCATGTTGATCAGCGCCTGCTGAACCGCCCGGCCATCAATGGACGGTTCCGGGTCCAGGGCCGCTGTTTCGGGCAGGTTGAGCCGCAAGGTCACACTTCTCTCAGTGGCGTAAGTGTCCATTAGTTTAACCGTCTGCCGGGCCAGTTCGAGCAAGTCCGTCGGCTCGAACTCGTAGCGTTTGCGGCCCTGGTCGATCCGGGAAAAGTCCAACACATTCTCGATAAGAGAGGAGAGCCGCCGGCATTCCTGGACAATGAAATGGAAATACTCCCGCTGTTTGGCGGACTCCAGGATTTTGCCCCGATCCAGGCTCTCGGCCATGAGGCGGACGGAAGCGATAGGGGCGCGCAATTCGTGGGAGACACTCGAGACGAAGTTGCTCTTCAGCTCGCTCAGCCGCAACTGACGCCGGAAGGCGCGGTAGGCGGCCAGCAGACCCACCGCCCCGGCAAACGCGGAGGCGGCGATAAGGGAACCGAACCAAAGAGCGCGGAGGCGCTGGCGTTTGAACAGCGCCGCAGGGTCCGCCAGGGAGACCACTACCCTCAGACCGGGCGCGGCTGCCTGGCCCAGTAGGGCCCGCCCAGGGGGCACGGGAGCCTTTCGGCTACCGCCGCCCGCTCTTGAGCTTGGTGCGGACGCGCCTCTCGCCTTGGTTAAACTTCTGCCTCCTGCCTCAATGTCGATATGGAAAAACTCAGAAATTGGAAGCAAGCTCGTAACCGCCGCTTGGACCAGCGAGCGGGCCTCAGGCTCACTCCGGCAGATGTACCAGGCATCCGTCGCGTTGTTTTCAAACCGGACGGCAAGCCAATTAGTCTCCTTGGCAGGCGCGCTGGTTCCAATGGATGTCTCCTTCCGTTCCCACGTTGGCATGTTGTCGCTTGCGCCAAACCAGAACAGGCCGGCGCTTCCGGCCTGGCCTCGGCGCTCGTCGTGTCCGCCGGAGGCAGGGCGCAGAATCGGCGTGGCCGCGGCATAGAGGCGGCGCGAGGCTTCTCGCTCCTGCCAAATGTCTTGCCAGCGACGCACGGTCCGTCTTGCTTCAGCCGAGGTCGAGTGATCGAGGGCTGTAGCGAGGAGCATCGGGGACAGCACGTTGGGCTGATTCACGGTGTTGGAGCAGAATTCGTCCAGGGATGCGATGGACCCAGTGAGCAGCGAAGCCGCCGGTACGTTGGAGGGATTGGCTCTCTCAAGTTCGAGCAACCTCAATTGGGCCAGCGGCCCGAGCGGCAGACCACTCTCGCCTATTGTGTCGCCGTACTTCATGCATACGTTGATGAGCCGGTTGGCGGCAGCCTCGACGTGGCCTTGACCGGCTTGCGCCAAGCCCAGCGCAAAATTGGCCGTGGCGGCAAAAACACGGGGCGGCGCCAAGCCTAGAAAGGCGCGGTAGGCGTGGATAGCCGCAGTAACCTGGCTGCTGTCCGCCGGGGTTCTCCCGCTCCGCTGCGCCTGCTCCCAAAGGCGCCTCTGCTCCGGTGTCAGATGCTCCACTTCCAATCGCTCAGATTGAGGCACGGCAAGCCAGGGCCGCGGGAAGACCAGTCCCCCGCCGCGGGCAACCTCAAAGACATAAGGGTTCTGCTCAGGCGAGCCGGTGACCGCTGTCAGCTTGCTCCGCACGGCCGGGAGCAGGGCGTTGGCGATGCCTTGGGCGCGCTCAACCGCCTCGTGCTGCGCCAGCACCTGGTCTTGGCGTAACGCAATGCCCCCTACGACTGCCAAGACCGCAACCGGCAGAACGATGAGCAGGCCCTGCCAGAAGAAAGCCGGCTTTCGAGTTCGGCGCCCAAGTCTCATTGCTCGGACAACAAAGTCATACCCTGCAAGAATACGGGGTCCAGGGAACCGAGATGTCATGGTTTTGTAAAGTGTAGGGTGAAAAGTATTGAAAAGTAATGCGGGGCAGGAGGCGGGATCGAGGTTTGGATTTGGCAGGGTCACAGAGGCCTGCCGGCGGGATGGAGCCGCCCCACTCCAGAGGCCCCGCCTAGCTTTTAGACCTCCAGGGTTTCCCCTGGCCTGGGCTGATAAATGCGGATTCGAGGATAGCGGTGCCGGATTTGGGTTTCAAACCAGTTGCGCGAATCCTCCTCTCCATGCGTGAGCAGTACAGCTCGAGGTTCGACCTCGCCAATAAAAGCCAGCGTCTCCTCCCGGTTGGCGTGAGCAGTCAGGTCGAACTTTTCGACCTGGCACTTGAGTGTGAGATCTCCGCCACTCGGACTGAAAAAAAAGGTCTCCCCCTGGCGGGCGGCCCGGAGCCGGCCAGCGGGACTGTCCGGATCGGCGTACCCGACAAAGAAAATGGCCTGGCGTTCATCGCCGGCCATCCGTTGAGCCAGGTTATGGGCAGCGGTATTCTCACTCATCATTCCGGCGGTGATGACGAACAGCCGCCCGCCCCCGAGCTTCATTCTTTCCAGCTCTTTGTGTTCGAGAACCACGAGGTTGAGCGCCTCGTGCAGTTGCAGGTTGGGGTAGTGCCGGTGCGTCCGGTGGGCCTCCAGATCATAGATTTCGGTAAATACCCGGCCCAGGCCCCCGATGTAGATCGGTTGCCTTCTGATCTTGCCCTCTCCGCTCAATACCGCCAGCAACGCCAGAATCTCCTGCGTGCGGCCCAGGGCGAAGGTCGGCAGCAGAACCGAACCTTTGCGGGCCAGGACACGATGGAGGGCCTCGGTGAGCCGCTCGATCTCGCCCAGGCGCGTGAAGCCGGTCGGCAGCTTGCGGTTGCCTCGCGTGGTCTCGACAAGAAGCACCTCGGCCTTGACATCCTCGAACCGAGCGCCTCTGAGTATCGTTTGATCGTGAAAACACACGTCGCCTGTATAAAAAAGCGTCTCGTTCTTGCCACGGACCATTAACCCGGCCGATCCCAGGGCGTGGCCGGCATCATAGAATTCGAGTGTGGGCGAGAGAAAGCCGCTCCTGTTCTTGTAGTGGGCAGCCCAGTCGATCTCCCGGTTGTATTTGAAGCCTTCGAACAACGGCGCCATCTCATCCACCTCGTCATGGCTGAACAGGGGGTATTCCCGGATGCCCAACTCATCCCGCTGGCGTTTCATCACGTTGACCGAGTTGTGCAGCACGCGCTCGACCAGAAAGTAACTCAGTTCGGTCATGAACACGTGCGCCTCGGGAAAATAGCGGAGCGCGATTGGCAGCGAGCCGACATGGTCGTGGTGGCAGTGCGAGATGGCTATCGCATCCACGTCCTTGTCTTTGACCAGGTCGTACATGGGCAGGCTGGCGCGGCCCATGAGCTTGGGATGGATGCCCGCGTCCATCAGCAAGCGGTGGCCCTCCATTTCCACCAGCCAACTGGAGGCGCCAATTGCCGTATCAGGATTCAAATTGGTAATTCTCATTCTGAATCTCGCTCAGCGGTTTGCCGCCCCGCCCCGCCAATGCGGCGCAGCGGCCTGCGCCGGAAGCCGGCTTGCCCGCCAGTCCTTTCAGTATAAGCGTCCATCATCCGCCCTCAAACATAACTCGGCTTTCCTCCTCTGGCCAAGAGGGAGTTTGTCACCGGGCCTGGAAATCGGAGGTCCAAATCGAAGTGGCCCTTGACCCTCCGCAACGGAGGGGGATAGAGTGGAGCGGTTTCAGAGTTTGATGAAGATTTTCTCGGTAACAATGCTTGTATGGCTTGGCTTGGCTGTGGGTTGCCTGCCCATTCATGCCGCGAGCCAGCCCATAACGGTGGACGCCATCGACGCTGTGGTGCAGGACTCGATTATCACGTCTGATGAGGTATTAGACCCGCAAACCGTTGCACGGCTCCAAGCACAATACGGCAGCGACCCGGCCACTCTGCAGAAGCAACTGGAGCAGTTCCAACATGACAACCTGGAGATGCTGATCCGCCGCCAATTAATTCTGCACGAGTTCAAGACCGCCGGCTATAGTTTGACCGAAAGCGCCGTCGAGGACTGGATTCAACAAAGAATCAAGGAGCGCTATGGGAGTCGGCGTGCGTGGATTAACACGTTGCAGGAGCAAGGCATCACCCAGGAGCAGTTTCGCAAGGCAATGAGGGAGCAGCTTATCGTCGATGCCATGACTCGTAAGCATCTTTCCTCGGACCAAATCATCGTTTCACCGCACAAGGTCGAGGCCTATTACGCCGCTCACAAGGACGAGTTCAAAGTCGATGACCAGGTCAAGCTCCGCATGATTGTCCTCAACAAGGCCTCAGACCCTAACGCCCCTTCGACCAAGGCAATGGCACAGGAAATCGTGGACCAACTCAACGCGGGCGCTTCGTTCGGCCAGATGCAAGCCGTTTATTCACAGGCCTCGGGCGGCGATTCGGACGGCGAATGGTACACCGTGACGGGCCTGCGCCAGGAATTAAGTCTGGTGGCGGCAAAGCTTAAGCCTGGACAGCACAGCGGCGTCATTGATACGCCCGACAAATACTACATCATGCTGGTGCAGGATGTGAAACCGGCCCATTTCAAGCCCATCAGCGAAGTGCGCGATTCCATCGAGAGAAACCTCGCGATCGAGGAGAAGCAGCGTCTGGATAAGCAATGGGTGGATCAATTGAGGAAAAAGACTTTCGTCCAGTATTACTAAGTCCGACTCTGATGCAGCGGTTGAGAAACCCGACCCGCCAGCAGCTTGTTTTCAGAGTCAAGGTTCTAATCTATGGCTTCGTACCCTTGTATCGGCATTACTCTGGGCGATGTCACCGGCATTGGGCCTGAAGTGGCGCTCAAGGCGGTGGCAGCTCAGGCGCAGGCCTCGCTCCCGACACGGTATGTGCTCATCGGCGATGCCGAGCATGCGCGGCAGTGGAATCAACGACTCGGCTTGAATTTGCCGTTGCAGGTCTGTACCGGAGAGATTCCATGGCGCCTTGAATCCTCCGCCTCCCGCCAGGCGGCCACTGTTCCGGTCCGAGATGCGGACAGGGTATTTATCCTGGACGCGGGTCCCAGCTCTCTCGCGCCCGGTTTGCCACCGGGGTCGCCAGATGCCGCCCTCGCGGCAGTCGCTTGGGTCGAGGAAGGGGCACGGCGCTGCTTGCGAGGGGAGCTCGATGCGGTGGTAACCGCTCCGGTCAATAAAGAAGCCATCGCCCGGGCCGGCCGGGACTTCGTGGGGCAGACAGAGTTGCTCTCTCAACTCGCATCCACCCAGCGCACCGCAATGATGCTCCTTGGAGCGGATGACCGGGGGCGTTGGCTGCGCGTGGTTCTGGCAACGACGCATCTGCCGTTAAAGGCTGTCTCTGAGCATTTGACGCTGGAGAAGGTTATGCTGGCGATTGAGTTGGCCGCAAGGGCTTGCCGTGATCTCGAATTGCCGAGCGCGCGCGTGGGGGTCTGCGGTCTAAATCATCATGGCGGAGAAGGAGGGAAGATGGGAACCGAAGAACAAACCACCATTAAGCCGGCGGTGGAGGCGATGCGCGGCCAAGGCGTTGATGTTGCCGGCCCGTTGAGCGCCGACGCCCTGTTTCACTATGCCTACCGGGGAGATTATGATGCCGTTGTCGCGATGTATCATGACCAGGGGTTGGCGCCGCTCAAAATGGTGGCATTCGAGACTGGAATCAACTGGACACTCGGTTTGCCTTTCATCCGCACCTCCCCGGACCATGGCACAGCCTACAATATTGCCGGACAAGGCAAGGCGAATCCATCCAGCATGGTGGCGGCTATCCGGTTGGCCCGCCAGTTAGCAGCAGCCCGCGGCAAGGGGAACAAAAGCGGAGAGGGATGAGCGATGGTGGATGATGGATGGGAGATCAGTCGCTTACACCATCATCCATCATCCATCATCCACCATCCATTCAGCCACCACCCCGGAGGATGAGGAAAAAACATCGCAGAGCCGCCAGTCTTCAACGACAATACGTTCCATGAATGAAGAGACAAAGGATGCGGTGGCTGGAGACCCCGAAGCAGCCCGCGCCGAGCAGCACCAGCGGCGCGGGCGGGCGGAGCTGCCGCCACCTTCCCGCGGACGGAAGCGGTGGCTGGGATTAGCCGGTGCGATGGTGTTGGTGCTAATATTGGCCGGGCTGGCGTATTACTACTTCAATTTCATGGCGCCATACGAGTCCACCGACGACGCATTCATAGAGGGTAACGTGACAATGGTCAGCGCCCGTGTCTCGGGCCAGGTCGAGCAACTCTTCGTTACGGACAATCAAGAAGTCAAGAAGGGCCAGGCGCTGTTGAAACTGGACCCGAGTCTTTACCAGGCAAAGGTCGATCAGGAGCAAGCCAGCCTGGCGGCAGCCCAGGGCGCGCTGGACCAGGCCAAGGCGCAAACCAAGGTTGATGAGGCCAAGGCGGAGCAGGCTCAGGCCACGGTGACGGCGGCCCAGGCGGAAGCTAACCGAGCGAAGGCGGATCTCAAGCGCTATCAGTCCGTTGAAAGCCGGGCGGTTTCGAAGACGCAACTGGATCTGGCCCAGTCCCAAGCCCGCGCCGCCACAGCCCGTTTGCAGGCCGCCCAGCAGCAGGCCAAGGCGGCCCAGGCTCAAGTTACGTTGAGTCACTCGACGATCGAGGCGGCCCAGGCCGGCGTAGCCCAAGCCCAGGCAAAATTGGAGCAAGCCCAGCTTGATCTGTCGCATACCGAGGTCATCGCCCCGCGCGACGGACGCGTCACGGCCCGTTCGGTGCGAATGGGGGTGTATGTGCAGCCGGGCCAGGCGTTATTGGCGCTGGTTCCGCCGCATGTCTGGGTCGTGGGTAATTTCAAAGAGACCCAACTGTCCAAGATGCGGCCGGGCCAGCCGGTGCAAATCCATATTGATGCCTATCCCCAGTTGAATTTGAAGGGAAAGATCGACAGTTTCCAGCATGGCACCGGGGCGCGTTTCAGTCTCTTGCCGCCCGAAAACGCCGTGGGCAATTTTGTCAAAGTGGTGCAGCGCGTGCCGGTCAAGATCGTTTTTACGGAGCCATTGCCGTCAAATCTGGACATTTCGCCTGGGATGTCGGTTGAGCCGAAGGTCCGAGTGCAATGAGCGACACAAAGACCCCAGAAGCACCGCTTACATTTCTCTCAAAGCCCGAATGCCTGACACTGATGGCAAAGGTTCCGTGGATAACGCGCGAACACCCAATGGCTTGAAGTCCGCCGGCCAGGAATGGCGTCCGCGGGCCAATCCCTGGCTCATCGCGGTCGCGGTCATGTCGGCCACTTTCATGGTGGTGCTCGACACCTCTATCGCTGCTGTGGCGCTGCCCTATATTGCGGGCAATCTTGGCGCCACTCGCGACGAGGCTACATGGGTGCTGACCAGTTATCTGGTCTCCAACGCGATCATCCTGCCTGCCAGCGCCTGGTTTACACGGTTCTTCGGGAGGAAACGATTCCTGCTGGTGTGCATCGTCCTGTTCGTGCTGGCCTCGATGGCATGCGGTATTTCCACGAGCATCGGCATGCTGGTGGTGGCGCGCGTGCTCCAGGGAGCCGGAGGCGGCGCGATGCAACCGCTCTCGCAGGCGATTCTGCTGGAGAGCTTCCCTCCTGCTAAACGCGGGCTGGCAATGGCGGTCTTTGGCGTCGGGGTCGTTATTGCCCCGATTGTTGGTCCGACCTTGGGCGGCTGGCTCACGGACACTTATTCCTGGCGGTGGTCGTTCTACATAAACATCCCGGTGGGCGTGCTTTCCTTGTTCCTCATTTCGTGGGTGGTGGAGGACCCGCCATACATCCGCGCGGCGCGGCCCGGACGAATCGACGCTATGGGCTTTGGGCTGATGGCGCTGTGGCTGGGAACATTGCAGATCACGCTCGATAAAGGACAGGAAGCAGACTGGTTTTCAGCCGTGTGGCTGCGCTGGTTTGTGGTCATCTCCATCCTGGCGATGGTGGGGTTCGTGCTGCGCGAGCTGACGACCGCCCATCCCATTGTCGATCTGACCGTCCTGAAGAATCGCAACTTTACCGTCGGGTGCATCCTTTACGCCTTTTTTGGCGCCGCACTCTACGCCCTTGTGGCGCTGCAACCGCTATTCCTCCAGACACTCCTGGGCTACACAGCCCTGGACGCCGGCTTGACTGTCAGCCCACGGGGCGTTGGGTCTATCGTCGCGATGTTTGTCGTCGGCGCCCTGGTGAGCCGCGTAAGTCAGCGTGTCCTGATCTCATGGGGATTTCTGGTGTTTGCCTTCTCCACGTATTGGTTGAGCCAGATGAGTTTGCAGGTGGCCATGCGTGATCTCGTTCCTCCGAACATCCTTAACGGCTTCGGCTCCGGCTTCGTTTTCGTGCCGCTCACGACGGTAGCGCTGGGGACCCTGGCAAATGAGCAAATGGCCAATGCCACTGGGCTGCAGAACTTGCTCCGCAATATTGGCGGCAGCTTCGGTCTCTCCCTCATCTCAACCTTGCTGGAGCGGTACTCTCAAACGCACCAGGCCCTGATGGTCGGGCATTTGTCCCCGCTCAATCCAATCTATCGACAGCATCTCGGCTTGGCGCAACGGGTCTTCGAGAACCACTTCAGCGCGTTCGACGCCTTGGAGCGGGCGCGCGCCTCGCTTTACGGCGTGCTGCTGCAGCAGGCCGACTATTGGTCCTTCGTGGACTTATTCTACATGGTGGCGGTGCTTGGGGTGATCTGCGCCTTCCTGGTATTCCTGCTCAAGCCGGTTCGAACCGCGCACGCCGCCTCAGCCGCGGTGGAGGCCTAATCCGAGGATTTCATGGCACCAATAGAACGGCGACATTCTGCGGTACTGCGGCGCGTAGAAGACTGCGCGCCTCCCCCACTAAGCACACGCAACATCAACCAGATGCCTTATGAAACGAATCCTGGTAATTGACCGAGAATTCGGCGCAGGCGGCAGCACGGTGGCGCAAAAGCTGGCCGCACGGCTGGGCTGGCGCCTGCTGGACCACGCCTTGACTGAGGAGATCGCGCGACTGGCCAGAGTGCCGCCTGAGGTTTGCCAGCGGCGGGAGGAGCGGGTGGACCCCTGGCTGCGCCGATTGGCTTCAATTATTTGGAAGGGGGGATACGAACAGAATGTCTCGACACCCGATCTGAGCATCCTCGACACCGACCGGCTCGTCTCGCTCGTTCAGCAGGTGGTCTTGCGCGCCGCCGAGGCCGGTTCCTGCGTCGTGGTGGGCCGCGGGGCGCCGTACTTCCTGCGCGACCGCAACGATACGTTTTGTGTGTTTCTGTATGCCTCGCGTGAACTGCGCTTCCACCGCGTCCGGGAGCGCGTGAGGGATGATGCCGAGGCGGTCCACCTGGTCGATACGATGGACGATGAGAGGCGCAAGTTTGTCAGGCATTATTTCGACCACGAATGGCCTAACCGCCATCTCTTCCACGCCATGCTCAACACCGCCATCGGGGATGACTCGACCGTCGAGGCGATTCTCTACCTCTTGGAAGCCGCAAACCGGGCAGGCAACGTGAAGAGCCAGTGAAGACAGTCCGCTGTCCGACCGGCCGGACAGGTCAGACCTGTCAGAGGCGTCAGACTGAGGCGGCTGCCTGTGTCATCTCGGCCACCAGTTGCTCAAACCTCGTTTTGCGTGCCCAGCCTAGCAGACGCGCCGCCTTGGCCGCGTTGCCCACCGAGCGCGCCGGTTCGTCCGGGCGAAGGAGTCTCGGGTCCTGCTTGACATAAGCGCGCCAGTCCAGACCGACGGCGCCAAAAGCCGCATCGAGAAGGTCCTGCACAGAGTGCAGTTCTCCGGTGGCAAACACAAAATCCTCCGGGCACTCATGTTGCAGGCTGAGCCAGTAGCCCCGGACAAAATCCCGCGCGTCGCCCCAATCGCGTTGTCCCGAGAGGTTGCCCAAGGTCAATCCGGCCTGGCGCCCTTGCTTGATAGCCGCCGCTGCCCTGCAAATCTTCTGCGTTACAAACCCTTCGCCTCGTCGCGGCGACTCATGGTTGAATAGAATCCCGTTGCAAATGAACAGCCCGAAATTCTGACGATAGACCCGCGCCATCTGCGTGGCGAACGCTTTGGCGCAGCCGTAAGGCGTCGCGGGCCGCAAGGGCGTCTGTTCGTCCTGGGGCATTGTTTCGGGATGGCCGAATATTTCGCTTGATGATGCATGAAAGAGCCGCGGCGGTTTGGGCAAATCACGGAGGATTTCCAGCAGGTGTACCATTCCGAAACCGTTCACCTGGCAGGTCGATTCGACCAAGGCAAAGCTCAGCCCCGGATGACTCTGCCCCGCCAAATGATAAAGCTCGTCCGGCGAGGTCTCGAACAGGATGCGGCGCAACGACGCAGGGTCCGTCAGGTCACCGGCGTGCAGAAAGAGGCGCTTGTTGTATAATGTCTCATTGGCAAGCAGGTGTGAGATGCGGGAGTGGTGCCCCGCGCTGCTTGGACGCAGCACGCCATGGAGCACGTAGCCTTTCTCGAGCAGAAAATCGGCCAGGTACGATCCGTCCTGGCCGGTTATGCCGGTGATCAGGGCACTGGGCATGGCTTAGGATGGCACCTTAATCCGTCCTTCGCGGTGCGCCTTGAGCAACTCGATGTCGGCCTGGACCATCAACTTGACCAATGCTTTGAAAGTCGTCTGCGGTTTCCACCCAAGGTGGCGCTCCGCCTTGGCCCTGTTTCCCACCAGCAGGTCCACTTCGGTGGGCCGGAGATATCTCGGATCATGCGCGACGTACTTCTGCCAGTCCAAGCCCACCATACCAAAGGCCTCATCTAGAAACTCCTGCACGGAGTGCGTTTCGCCCGTTGCGACAACGTAGTCATCAGGCTTCTCCTGCTGGAGCATTAGCCACATTGCCTCGACATATTCCTTCGCGTAACCCCAGTCGCGCTTGGCATCCAGGTTGCCCAGGTATAGTTTATCCTCCACCCCGGCAAGGATGTGGGCCACCGCCCGCGTGATCTTGCGCGTGACAAAGGCCTCGCCCCGCCGGGGCGACTCGTGGTTGAAGAGGATGCCGTTGCTGGCATGAAATCCGTAGGATTCCCGGTAGTTCACCGTCGCCCAGAACGCCGCGACCTTCGAAACCGCATACGGGCTGCGGGGATAAAACGGGGTCTGTTCTGTCTGCGGTGTTTCGCGCACTTTGCCGTACATCTCGCTGGAGGAGGCCTGGTAAAACCGCGTTTGGATGCCGGTGCTGCGAATCGCCTCCAGCAACCGCACTGTTCCGGTGAAATTGGAATCGACCGTGTACTCCGGCGCGTCAAAGCTGACCCGCACATGGCTCTGCGCCGCCAGGTTATAGACCTCCGCAGGTTGAATCCGCAAAAGCAACCGCGCCAGCGAGCCCGAATCCCCAAGATCGCCATAGTGCAAGAACAGACGTGTGCCACTCCATTGCGGATCCGTCCAGACGGCATCCAATCGCCCGCGGTTGAAGGTGCTGGAGCGGCGCACGATGCCATGCACTTCGTAGCCTTTCTCCAACAAGAACTCTGCCAGATAGGAGCCGTCCTGGCCGTTGATCCCGGTTATGAGCGCTTTTTTGGTCATCAGGGACAGGCATGTTCCAAGACTCGAATTCTAAACACAAGTTTAATCCACTCTGTCCCGGTTTTAGACAGAGGCCTAGGCGTCAGTGGATCAGGGCAGATACAACAGGAGTCGAGCGGTACGGAAGAGTGGAGTGGCGGGAGCGGATGAATGGACTGGTGGATCGCGTGGATTAGCGGGCAACTGACGTGACGGAGTCTTGGGGAGACGAGATGCATCGCCTGATTCGAAAGCGACCGCACACATCCTGAAGTGGCGCATACGCAACCTGGCATTGAGCTTGCTGCTCGCATTCTTTACTGGATCTGCGGATGCCAGTTGAGGTAATCTAACTGGTATAAGGCGAACCATGGCGGGAGTGGCGGCGATCTTGTTCTGGGACGGCCGCTGGTTGCCGAAAAATGCGCTCCGCCCGATTGGTTGCGGGCGTCCGCGTGCTCAGGAGACGATTAACGAATCAAAACTATGCTTATTATATGCGAGAAACCGGCCCAGCGGCTTGGAGTTCGACCTCTGGGCTTCGGAAATGCATTTACCCTGATCGAGCTTCTGGTGGTGATAGCCATTATCGCCATTCTTGCCAGCATGCTCTTGCCTGCACTAAACCAAGCCAAAGAGGCTGCCAGGGCGGCCCAATGCATGAATAACCTCAGGCAAATCGGCCTCGCCGCCCACATGTATGCGGACGACAACCACGACACCTTCTTCTGCGGGCGTAATGGCGAGCTGCCTGACGGGGGAGAATGGTATCAGGGGCCCAATTCAAAAACATTGCGAATTCCGCTCGACGCCTCAGGCAATATTGTTGACAACGAGGCCTACTGGGGTCTTGGTTATTACGCCTATTTCGCCGGAAACGCGAAGCTGTTCGGCTGTCCTGACGGCAAGATCGTCGATGAATGGCGCGACATAGGTCTTTCCTATCCTCATGATTACTGGGCTAACTCCAGCTATGGCATGTGCCGTTATCTGCTCCAGCCATACGCAGGACAGAAATCGCAGTACAGCTCTGACGCCAAAGGCCCGATGAAGCTCAGTTCCTATTTCAGCCCCGCCACAACCATCTTCTGCCAGGATTCGGCCGAGCAGAAATGCAGCGGCGAGACCGATACGCTTGGCCTGTTTCCCGGACAAACGACCATTCTCAACAACTGGGGGCCGGATGGTCGCTACCAGCCCTTCTATCCGGGCGTCGATCTAACACAGGGCTGGTGGCGTCATGACCGCGCCTGCCTGACCCTCTGGGTCCAGGGAAACGTCTCCCGCATCAAATATGTGCCGCGCAATGTCGGTGTCGATTACCACTGGTACACTGGCGAAAGGCCCGATGCGGCCCCGTGAGTTAACCCGGCCATCTTGTCGCCCATCTTAATCGATCACTTCAAGGGATTCGATAAGTGGCCCATTAAGTCAAGCCACGTCCGCATAGCTAGCGTCCGTGGACCGTCTCGGTCCGGACCGCCTCTTCGTTGCCGGCGTTTTCACGCCCTCCTTGCCGGCGAAGGATCTCCACTGCCCGATGCAGTTGGGTGTCGTTCGAGGATTTGAATTGACTCGGAGTCATGCCCCTTTCCTGGCTTGGGAACAGGGGAAGCGCCTCGTCGGGGAGCCCAACTTTGAGGTTGGGGGAAATCCCCTTGTGCCAAAAGGAATGGCCAGCGGGCGTCAGCCACTCTTCAATCGCCAGCAGCAGTTCGGAGCCATCTGACAGGCTGAACTGGCCCAGAACCGTTCCGGTGCCGAAAGTCGTTTCTCCGATGAGGGGGGCGCGGTGGGCGTCCTTCAATGCCCCGGCGACAATTTCAGCCGCGCTTGCCGACCCCTCGTTAATCAACACGACCAGCGGGATGTTCGTGGCGATTCCGCCTTTCTCCACGCGAGCCGGCTTGATCTGGCCCTGCGCGTTCTTCATCAATACAACATTGCCCCCCTTCAAGAATTGACTGGCCACCCCCACGGCCTCCTCCAGGATGCCTCCCGGATTGTCGCGCAGGTCGAGGATGATCCCTTTGGCGTCCTGCGATTCGATAGTGCTAAGCGCCTCGCGCAGTTGCTCCGTGACCCCTCCACCGAAACTGGCCAATCGCAGGTGCGCAATCTTGGTGCCGGGTACCCATTGCCACGTAACATCGTGGATCTTGATGGAGGCGCGCACCACCGTGACAGTAAAGGTCTTTCCGGTGTGCGGATCGTCCACGGTTAATTTGACCGGCGTCCCGGCCGGTCCGGAAATATGCTCCGCCACCTTGCTCAAGGGCCAGCCCCTGATTTCCTGGCCCTCTACTTTTTGGATGATGTCACCGGAACGTAGTCCAGCTCGCTGGGCCGGTGAACCCTGGATGGGCGCCAGGATCACCACACGTCCGTTCTTGATATGGATTTCGACGCCGATGCCTTTGAACTCGCCGCGCTCCATGTTCTTGAGTTGCTTTACCATCTCCGGAGTCAGGAAGGTG
>JBJKSV010000258.1:0-4428 GCA_046703605.1 Limisphaerales bacterium | reverse complement strand
GTCGAGGACCGATCCTTGCCGAGGACGACGACCAGCCCCTGTTTGTGGAGGCCCTTTGAAAGCGTGTGGAAAGACCGACTGGCAAAATGGGGCTTGAGATCGCCTCCGCCTGAGGGCAATGTGCCTGTGTCATGAGCGTAGTTGAACTCAAACAGAACGTCCTGGCGCTCACCAATTGGGAGCCCCACGACTTTGTGGTCTGGATCAACCGCCTGGGGGGCGGTCCGGGTGACGTGCCCGGTGAGGCGCTCGACCTGCTCGCCGCGGAGGTCTGGGACGAAGACGACCGCCATGCCGCTCCCACTCATCCAGCGCGGTGAGCTCTGAATGGTTGATCTGGGGTATCTTGGGAAGATCCGCCCGGTGCTTGTCATGAGCGTTCCCTTCCTTGATAACGAACGGACCCTGCGTATCGTCGTGCCACATACCACGTCGGTGATTGGTACGCGCTTTGAGGTCACCATCCAGCATCCGGCGCTCGGCCCTGGGGCCTTTGAGGTTCAGCAGACGGCCGCAATCCAGGCGGTGAAGTTCCCCCGGCCAGCTCCAGTCCGCCGAAGGGGCCCTTGCTCGATCTCAGATTTCAGATTTGAGATCTCAGAGGGGGGCCGGCCAACTCCAGTCCGTCGAGGGGGTCCCCGCGCTATCTCAAATTTCAGACTTGAGATTTCAGAGGGGGCCGGCCAACTCCAGTCCGTCGAAGGGGCCCTTGCGCGGGTGCTGGGCTTGAGGCTCGCAGACCAAGGAGCCTGAGCGGGCTGGATGGTTTTGCGTCGCGGCTGGTTCAGGGCCGTCTCGAGCCGATGCGGCGTATGAAGGCCGCTCCGGGCGGCTGGCCCGGTCTAAAGTGTTCTGCGGAAGAGGAGGGTGGCGGCGCCCATGGCGACGATGGTGAAGACGGTTAAGAAGGCGAGGTCGGGGAGGATGGCCAGGAGGCTGGTGTTTTTGAGGACGAGTTCCTTGAACCCATGCACGGCGTAGGTGAAGGGATCGACGACGGTGATGACTTTCATCCACGTTGGGAACGCGGCGGTGGGATAGACGGCGCCGCTGGGGAAGAACAGGACGGTGTTGAGGACGCCGAAGATGGCGCGCGGCACCAGGGGGTCACTGACGCGGACCATGAGCAGGAACATCATACTGATGAGGGCCAAGGCGGTCACAATGACCACGAGGAGCATTCGAGCCAACCGTAGCGGGTCGAGCGGGTTCGGGATTCCGGCGATGATGGAGCCGAAGGTGACCAGGACGACCCCAGCGATGATGGCCTTGGCGGCGCCGGCAAGATTGAAGCCCATGATGAGTTCGAATTTGCTAATGGGCGTGACGAGGTAGCCCTCGTGCAGGCCGCGGGCTTTGTCGTCGATGAAGATAATGCCGCCGCCGATCATGGCGGAGACAAAGATGGCGAGCGAGATCGTGCCGGGGAGCAGAAACTGGATGTAAGGGACGTAGGGGTAAATCTCGACCACGGAGAGATCGACGTTGGCGCTCATGCGGGGCTGGGTGGCGGGCTTGTTGTAGGCCGAGACCAGGGAGTTGAGCGAGGCCTGAAGGGCCGAGGAGGAGAACTGGTCGGTGTTGTCCTCGACCAGGGCGACGCGAGGGTTGGCCCCCGCGAACAATTCGCGTGAGAAGCGGGGCGGGATAGTGAGGACGCCATTGATCTTGCCGTTGCGCAGGTCATGCAGGGCCTGGCCCTGGTCGGTGTAGTCGATGGTACGAAAGGTTCGCGCGTTGGCGGCGACGGCGCGCAGCATGCCTTGGAGCTGGACGGATGGGACGTGGTGGTCCTGATCGACCACGCCCAGGTCGAGGTTTTTGACCTTGCCGCCGAAGGCGTAGCCCAGCACGACCAGTTGGACCAGCGGCATGATGAGTGAGACGATGACCAGGGTGGGGCTGCGCCGGAACCGGCGGAGGTCGCGTTCGATGATGGCCCAGATTCGGTGCATGGATAGAAGATGGGTTATCAGCGCGGACGCACAAGGGCGCTGCCGTAGGAGGCGCTCTGCAAGGCGTCGCGGAGCTGATGGCCGGTGTAATGGACGAAGACATCGTCCAGGGTGGTGCTCTGGACGGAGAGCGAGGTCAGGGTGACGCCGGCGTTGCGGGTGGCTTCCATCAAGGCGACCGTGGTGCGCGGGCCGTTGTTCGAGGAGATGCGGAACACATGATCTACGGCCTTGACTTCGGCCACTTCGGGGAGATTTCGCAAGGTCTCCTCCCAATTGGGCGGGACCTCCGAGAAGCTGATTTCGAGGATGTTCTTGCCGGGAATGGAGGCCTTGAGCTTGAGGGGTGAATCCAGGGCTACGAGTTTGCCGTGGTCCACAATAGCGATGCGGTCGCAGAGTTTGTCGGCCTCGTCCATGTAATGCGTGGTGACGAGGATGGTCAGGTCGCGCTCGCGTTTGAGCCGCACGAGCATCTCCCAGACGGCGACTCGAGAGACGGGGTCGAGGCCGGTGGTGGGTTCGTCCAGGAAGAAGATCTTAGGCTCGTGAACGAGGCCGCGTGCAATCTCCAGGCGCCGGCGCATTCCGCCCGAAAACATTCGGACCGGTTTGTCGGCCCATTTGCTCAGATCGACGGCTTCGAGCAGGTCGTGGATGGCGTGGCGGCGGCGCTCGCGGGGGATGCCGTAGAGCTTAGCGAAGATGGTCATGTTTTCCTCGGCGCTGAGGTCGAGGTCGGAGGTCATGGCCTGGGGAATGACGCCGATGCACTTGCGGACCGCGTTAGCGTGGTGAACGACATCGAAGCCGTTGATGCGGGCTGTGCCGGAGGTGGGAGGCACCAGGGTGGTGAGCATGCGGATGAGGGTCGATTTGCCGGCGCCGTTTGGTCCGAGCAGCCCGAAGACCTCGCCGTGGGCGACCTCGAAGCTCAGGGCATCGACGGCGGAAAAGTCGCCGAAGCGCTTTGTCAGTTGGTTGACCTCGACATCCGCCATAACGTAATTAACGATGAGCCAGGGGCAATATTACGTAGGCGGTCATGCCCAGCGCGAGACTGCGGTCGCTGTTGTTGCACCGCAACCGGATTTCAAACGTCTTGATGTCGCGCTTGGTGCGGCTGACGTCCCGTTGGGTAGCGTATTCGGCATCGACTCCCCGATAAAACACGGTGCCCTCCTTCACCACGCCGGAAGCCAGCCGGACTTTAAGCTTCTGTCCGAGATGGATGCGGTCGATGTAGGTCTCCTCGACATCGGCGCGCACCCAGAGGTCATCCGGGTTGATTAAGGTGAGGATGGCCTGGCCGGGATTGACCATCTCGCCCGGCAAGGCGACGCGGTTATCGACGATGCCGCTGATCGGCGCCCAGATCTTCGTGTAATCCAGGCGCACCCTGGCCTTCTCCTTTTGCGCCTCTGCCGCCCCCAATCGGTGGATGTTGGCCTCCAGCGCGGCGCGCTGGGCGGCGACTCGTTCGGTGTTGGATTTGGCCAGAGCGACGGCGGCCTGGGCGGCTTGGACCTGTTGGTCGAGGGATTCGGCATGGGCCTTGGCGGCCTGGTAGGCGGTGCGGGCCTGGTCATAGTCTTGCTTGGAATTGACGCCGCGCCGGGAGAGGTCCTCGGCTCGATGGAAGGTCAATTGGGCGTTTTCGAGGTCGGCCTGGGCCTGCTTGTATTGAGCCTGTGTCGCCGCCAGGGTTGCCTCCGCCTGAAGGATTTGGTTGCTGGTTTGGTCCTCCTGGTACTTTAAATCGGCCTCGGCCTGGGCCACCTCCGCCGTGGATTGGGCCTGGCTGCTGGCGTAAAACGCCAGGTCCGCCAGCCATTCCTTGGGCTGAATGACTGCCAGCAGTTGGCCGTTGGTGACCGAATCGCCTTCTTTGACCAGGAGCCGCTCAAGCCGGCCCTGCACCTCCGGGCTGACAATGGTCTCGTCGGTTGTTACGGTGCCGGTGAGGACAATCTGCCGCGGAGGCCGGCTGGCAAAATAGACGGTGGCGGCGATGGCGGCGACCAGGAAGAGAATCAGAATTCCAATCTTTGGCTTCATTGGTGAGGAGAGCCGGCGTCGAAAAACAATCCGTGCCGGATAAAATCAAGGACTTGCTCTTTGCGCCGGCGCAGGTTCGTCGCCGCGTAAGCATCGGAACGGCCCAGCATCTGGAGCAGGGAGGCGGAGGAAAAATAGAAAACGACCAGCGCGCCGATGGAAACGGCGGTGTGAAAGTGGTCGGTGGGGCGGAGAGCGCCCTCCCGCTCGCCTCTTCGGAGCAGTTTTTCAAAGGCCCTGCTCCGAGGCTCAAAATACTTGCGCACCAGGGCCTGGGGCCGCTTTCCTCCGGCGCTGAGGAACCGCTGAAAGAGCGGGGCGTAGCGATGGCGCGCGCTGATGAAGTCAAAGTGCAGGCTGACATAGCGGAGGAGCACCTGGCTGGCCGGCCCTGGCTGGGCCAGGACCTCCAGGG
>JBJKSV010000257.1:0-6283 GCA_046703605.1 Limisphaerales bacterium | reverse complement strand
CATGCGGGCCGATGGTGCAATGCGGGCCAATCTCCACACCCCCGTCAATCACCGCATAGGGCCCCACATCGACGGACGGGTCAAGCAGGGCTTGGGGGGAAATGACCGCGGTCGGGTGGATCATGAGTGGAAATATCCCAGCTCGCGCAGGGACACGAAATCCCGGGGCCGCTCCTGCGTCGCCCGGCCGAGGATGACGTGATCCAGCACGTCAATCTTGAGCAACTGCCCCGCGCGAATCAGGTCGCGCGTGACGCGGATGTCCGCTTCGGAAGGTGACGGGTCGCCTGAAGGGTGGTTATGGACCAGGAGGATTGCGGCGGCGTTGGCGGCGATGGCGGGTTTGAACACTTCGCGGGGGTGGACCAGCAGCGTGTCCAGGGTGCCGTCTGAGATCTTGACGACATCGACGAGCCGACGCCGGGTGTTCAGGAGCAGGACCTGGAACGTTTCCACCCCCCGCAGGCGCATCTCCTCCCTCATCAGGTCCGCCGCCGCCTCTGCTGTGTCAACCAGGGGAGATTCGCGCCGCAATTCGTTGGCCATCTTGCGCGCCAACGAGAACGCCGCGGCAAGGGTCACGGCCTTGTCGCGTCCGATGCCTTTGACGTCTTGCAGCCCGTCCAGAGGGGCTTGGGCCAGTGCGCTCAGAGAACCGTATTTTTGGAGCAATTGCCTGGCCACCTCAAGGGCATTAGCGCCTTTCCATCCGGTCCGCAAGAGGATGGCAACCAGTTCGGCATGGCTCAACGCGTCGGGGCCGAGCGCCACCAACCGCTCACGCGGGCGCTCGGCGGCAGGTTGGTCCTTCAGCCGCATGCCACTCACGCGGCGATACTAGGATCGGACCCACCTCAACCGCAAACCGCAACTCTAAAATCTCAAATCTCCCGCGCCGGGCCCCGACCACTGCGTCGCTCCACGGCTGAACTCCTCCACCGCCCCAGCTTCTACTTGGGCAGATTATTGGCGTCCAGCGTCGTAGCCAAGTCCTTCTCCGCCAACACCCAGTCCTCGAGGGTCAGAGGGTGGTCTGGCAGCTTGTCGCGGAACATTTCGTAGGCGTGCTGGCGGACGGTCGCCTTGCTTAGCCCCGGTGTGAAGGGCTCCGGCTGCTCGATTGTCGTTTTGCTCTTTTCTTTCATAGCATGCTCCTTAATTAGTAACATAGCCCGCAGGCGGGGGCTTTCAACCGCGAAATAACGACCGAAAATAATAGTTGCTCTCGGCTCAGGCTCGGCTATCTTATGCCCTCCTTTTCGGGGACTTGAAGGATTTCAGCCTCGGAGGGGTCTAACGGCCTCCATTTCGCCTGATGCCAGGCGAGGCGGCCATAACAACACTAAACTCAATCCCGTATTCCGCGGGATGGTTCGCTTGTAAAGCGGGCTTTCAACAAAAGGAAACTTGTGATTAGTATTGGAGTCAAAGAATTGCTCGACGCCGGTGTTCATTTCGGACACCAAACACGACGCTGGAATCCCAAGATGAAACCGTTCATCTTCGATGCGCGTAACGGGATCCACATCATCGACCTGAGCAAGACCCTCAACCAATTGGACGCGGCGTGCAATTTCCTCTCCGCAACCGTCAGCAAAGGCAACCGGGTGCTCTTCGTCGGCACCAAGAAACAAGCCCAGCAGGCCGTGAAGGACACCGCCAAAGAATGCGGCCAGTACTTTGTGACCGAACGCTGGCTGGGCGGCACCCTTACCAATTTTGCCACGATTAAACGCTCCATCGCGCGCCTGAAACAAATCGAGAAGATGGAGGCCGACGGTTCGATTAACAATTATGTCAAGCAGGAACAGTCCGTCCTCCGGCGCGAAGCGGCCCGTCTGACCAAGTTCTTCGACGGCATCCGGGCGATGGACCGCCTGCCGGGCGCGATGCTGGTCGTGGATATCAAGCGCGAGCACAACGCGGTCGCCGAGGCCCGGCGCGTGAAGGTCCCCGTCGTAGCCATTGTCGATACCAACTGCGACCCTGACCTCGTCGATTTCCCCATAGCCGGCAACGACGATGCCATCCGCTCGGTGCGCCTGATCCTGGCCACTGTCGGCCAGCTTATCACCCTCTCCCAAGCCGAGTACGAGGCCAAATACGGGCGGCGCCGGGCTGAAGAGGAAGCCGCCGCGGCGCCATTGGCGCAACCGGCCCAACCCGCCACTGTCGAGCAACCGCAACCGGCTGGCGCAGCTCAGCCCGTGCCCTCCGCCGAGCCGGCTCCAATCCCCGCCGCCCCGAGTCCGGCACCGGCCCTTACGTCCCCCCCACCGGTAGCGTGAGAACAATTTTAGTGCGGCAGCCTGGAGGGCTTCGGCGCCCTGTCCGGGTGCTGCCCTCTTTGCCCTTTAACCTTACTTGCAAGAAATAGACTCCTATGGCTGAAATTACTGCTTCAATGGTTGCGAAATTGCGCGAGATGACCAACGCCGGCATGATGGACTGCAAGAAGGCCTTGACCCAGGCGAATGGCGACATGTCCGCCGCCGTCGATGTCCTGCGCAAGAACGGGGCGGCCACCGCGGCGACCAAGGCCACGCGCGAGGCCCGGGAAGGTGTGATTGCCCAACATATCGCCAAGGATGGGCGCCTGGGCGTGCTCGTGGAAGTCAACTGTGAGACCGATTTTGTGGCGCGCAATGAGATTTTCCGCGCCTTTGCCGACGAGCTCGCCCGCAAGCTGGCTCAAGACCCGAGCGTGGACCTCGAGGCGGACCGCCAGAATGCGGTGGCCCAGATTCGGGAAAACATCAAGATCCCCCGTCATGCCCGGATGGAAGTCAGTGGCAACGGCATGATTGCCGCCTACATCCACACGGGCGCAAAAGTGGGCGTGTTGGTCGAAGTTGGCGCCGGCAAGATGACCACCGTCGCTTCGGCGGATTTTAAGCAACTGGTCAGAGACATCACCCTGCAGATCGCCGCTGGCAATCCCTCGGCCGTCTCTCGCGACCAGGTGCCGCCGGCTGTTATCGCCAAAGAAAAAGAGATTGCCGCGGAGCAGGTCAAGAACAAGCCGCCGCAGGCGATTGCCAAGATCATTGAGGGCAAGCTCGAGAAGTTTTTCCAATCGTGCTGCCTGGTGGACCAGGGCTTTGTGAAGAAGAACTCGGAGATCTCAGTCAAGGAACACGTGGCCTCGGTGGCAAAAGAGTTGGGGGATGAGATCACCATCCGCCGTTTCGTCCGCTTCCAGGTTGGCGAAGGTCTTCCGGCGGCATAGCCAAGGCGGCGCGACTCGGATTTCCGCTCGGCTCGCCGACGGGGATCAAAGAAAGCACCCGCTCCACAAAGAGGTAGGCGGGGTCGTCGGATAAGGGTCTGGGGCGTGTAATCCGCCACGAGGAAAAAAGATGCGGAGAAAGCAAATGAGGCTTGCATTCGTTTGCCAACCCGCTAGCTTAGGGGGGCTTTTGGAATGCGAGCGTAGCTCAGTCTGGTAGAGCGTCACCTTGCCAAGGTGAATGTCGAGGGTTCGAATCCCTTCGCTCGCTCCACTTTTTTGTACCGGCCCCCACCCTCACGATCGCTCGGCAAATCAAGGCTTTTCTGCACCAAGCGCGCCGACAAAAACGGCGTCGAGTGGCAACGCTGGGCCGATTTGTGCCAGATTTGCGCATAGCCGTGCCCGCGCACTAGCCGACACGGCCCCATTCCCTCCCGCAACAGCATCAACCGAAATTCTTTTGCGGTCGAAGGGCTGCGTCCCGCCCGACTCTTCCGGTGCTTGCTTGATCCCGCGCAACCCACCACGTCCCCGGTGCAGAAAGTGGGTTGTAAAAACGCTTCAACTGCCTATACCAAAATATTGAAGCGTAAAGCTCCAGTCGATTGCGTGTGTTACAAGGCCGTCAGCCTGCCCATCAGCCACAGCCCGGTCACGATGTGGATCCGTGATCCCGACGCTCCGGAGGTCGAAGGCCGGCCTCCGAAAATGATCGAGAAAACCTACGATTCCTATTACGTGGACGCGCGCATAGCGCGACGTGGCCGTATTCGTGCCGCAACGATTCCGGAGGCCCATGAAAAAGGTCTGCCGATCGCCGAAGAACTCGCGAAGGAAGGAGAGGCTGCGATCAAATTGTCGCCGGAGCAGCGCAGAATTCACGTCATCGCGAAAAAGGCGCTAGACCCTTTCCACTTGGCTGTGGATGAAGGGGCGCGACGACTCGCCGAGATACTGACCCAATTGAAAGGACGATCTTTTGAGAAGGTGATGCAAGTGTTTGAAGCCGCATCGCAGAATCTGAAGCTCGGGGTGGAGACAGGCACGATCTTCGACGAGTATGTGCATGACCAGGAGGAGATCCGCGGGAATAGCGCTGAACGGACAAAACAAATAGGTTGGCCGCCATCGTTTCCATCAACCACGGGGTGCAACCTCGATTTTGGCAATGTCGATCTTGCCCATCTCCATCATTGCATTGAAGGCGCGCTTGGCTTCAGCGCCACCGGCCGCAATGGCGTCCGTCAACGCCCGCGGCGTGATTTGCCAGGAAATCCCCCACCGGTCCTTGCACCAACCGCAAGCGCTCTCCTCGCCACCGTTGCTGACAATCGCATTCCAATACGATCCGTTATCTTCGGGTACCCGGATGATTTGAAACTGCGCTGGAGCATGACGCTTTTTGCCGGTGTTTCGCCTGCTGATTCGGTATTCTCTCGTGTTCTCGCCCAATATTTTGGGGGCGAACCGGATCAGAGGACACTTGAAATCTTGCAGCAGCAAGCGTCGACTTAACGCGACCTGTTTTCTCCTGTTACCTTGTTACCGCACGGGAGTCATCCTTCTCCCGGCCCAGCTCAATGTGGTGGCCAAAAGGAGCGATACAGCGCCGACAGCGGTTCCCTTAATGCGGTCTGGTTCTCGACCGCATCGCCACGATCGTACATCCAGCGATTCGCGACCGAGTCAAGCCGCACTAACTTGCGTCCGCTGATAGCCAGCCAGACGCAAGTTTCCCAGACGTTGTGCGGCCGGCCCGCAACCGCGGAAAACAGCGCCGGATCGGGGGCCTCTTCGATGTTTCATTCCAGAAACCTGGCGCCATTGCCGGCGGTTCCCGCGCAGAAATGCACCATCGCGATTTTAGCTTTCAGCAGGGCTGGTTCGCGGTTTACGGCCGCGGCAAGGGTCCGCGCCGAGCCAAACACCGTGACATGGACCGGCCGCGGGGCCGCTCGCAAGGTTTCGATGAAGGTTTGGATGCCCGTCTGCTCCGCCTGCGGGATCCAGTCCAGACGGTCATCCTCGCTCTTCATTCTCGTCCAGGGCCCGATGCACCACGGGGTCCGGGGGGCGAAAATATGATCGAGTCGCGCCACAACGATGTAGCCCGGGTCGCGCGCGATACCCCGCAGGTCGCGGCAAAGGCGCGCCAGTTTCTGAGCCTCCGGATCACGCAAATGTTGATTCCCATCCAGCACGACGAGCAATTCTTCCACCTCATCCAGACCGTAAGGCGTGACCAGATCGAAATTGTCCCCGCCTTGTCGGCGCTCGGTGTAGCGCCGGTCCCGAGGTGCTGGCGGTAATAAGCGGCCGGTGCGAACAGCCGAAACCGATGGCAGCAATTGAATTGCTCATAATCGTTTCTGGTCATCATTGCTTACGCGTTGCGGCATAGGCTGTCAACTGTTCGCGCAAGACGGTCAACTCTCTCTTGGCCACATGCTCAGGCAGCTTTGAAATAATTACCCTTGCACGTCGATTACCAATCGAGCCGCGTTCGGGCAGATCCAGTCGGACCAGTTTCTTTGCCGGGTTCACTCGAGCGTGGAATCTCGCGCCCCCGGCTGGATAAAAGCCGGGGCGCTTCATTTCCAGTATCAACGATGGCGCCATGCGCTGGAGCAGCGGCAGGAAGGACTTTTCAAGGAAATCGAACGGCGGTGCCAGGGGATTATGGGTGCCTCCCTCCAAAGTCAGGGTGCTCGGCCCGGACGAGGTGAGCAGAGCCGGCAGAATGGTTTGCAGTACGAGGGTGGCACTGCCCGCTGTGCCGACGGCGAAACGGTAGTTTCCAGGGGTAACCGATCCGGGGTTGAACTCGAGAGCCTGAGAGCCGAGTTCGGCTCCGGTCACCTCAGCACAGCCCACCGTCTTAACCGCTTCGACCGCCGTGAGGTGTTGCTTGAGCAAGCCGGGCTTCTGGCGTTTGGCTCGGATCCGCTCCATCCGGAAAGGCTGGCCGGTGACCAGAGACAGCGCCAACGATGTGCGCAGAATCTGGCCACCGCCTTCGCCTTATGAGCCGTCAATCGTGATCGTCACGTC
>JBJKSV010000256.1:0-4650 GCA_046703605.1 Limisphaerales bacterium | reverse complement strand
CAAGGCCAGGCTCGTGAGCGTCCCGATGCCGTCCATCAGCCCGCCGATGGTCGATCCTTCCTTAGCCATGGTGATGAAGAGTTCGCCCGGCTGGCCGTTCTCGAACAGGCCCACGGTCAGGTAACCTTCATGGCCGGCAATATCAAATTTGTGCGTGATTGCGGTGCGGGTATCCGGCAGCCGGCGCCGCAGCGGTTGGCCGGATTCTCCCCGAAGCCGGGCTACCTCCGCTTCCAGTTCTTTGAGCCTGACTTCCACAGTGGTGTCGCCAGTTGCAGTGCCGTTCTGACCATTTTCCTCTCCTTTCCGAGTGCTCAGAGGCTGGGAGCGTTTGGAGCCGTCGCGATAAATGGCCACGCACTTGAGGCCCATCTTCCAGGCCTGGACATAGGCGTCGCGGATGTCCTCCACCGTGCTATCATGGGGCATGTTCACCGTTTTGGAGATGGCGCCGCTGATAAAGGGCTGGGCGGCGCCCATCATCTTGAGGTGGGCCAGGTAACTGATGCTGCGCTTGCCGCGGAAGGCCTTGAAGGCGCAATCGAACACATGCAGGTGCTCCGGGCGCAAGCCGCTGGAAAGCCTCTGACCGCCCTCATCCACGTCTTCAATCGTGTCGAGTTTATCGATATGCGCAACAATGCACTCGATTTCGGTGGCGCTGTAGCCAAGACGTTCCAGGGCTTCGGGCACGGTCTGGTTGACAATTTTCAGCATGCCCCCGCCAGCCAGCAGCTTGTATTTGACCAAGGCGATGTCCGGCTCGATCCCAGTGGTGTCGCAGTCCATGAGAAAGGCGATGGTGCCGGTGGGCGCCAACACCGTGACCTGGGCGTTGCGATAGCCGGTTGAACGGCCCGCCGCCAACGCCGCATCCCAGCAATGGCGGGCTTCCTCTTTCAAGTAATGGAAGTCCTGGCTGGGCTGAATCCGCTCGACGGCATCCCGGTGCTGCTGGATGACCCCGATCATCGACTCGATATTGTCCTTGGCGAGCGGTTTGGCGACATGCGCGCATCGCGCATCCCGGTAGCCCTCGAACGGGCCTTTCGAGGCGGCCAGCCGGGCGGACTGCTCGTAGGCATGGCCAGTCATGATGGCCGTGATCGCCCCGGCCAGCGCGCGCCCTTCGTCCGAATCATAAGGCAACCCGTAGCTCATCACGAGCGAACCCAGATTGGCGTAACCCAAACCCAGGGTGCGGAAGAGATGAGAGTTCTCGGCGATGTCCTTGGTCGGATAGCTGGCGTTATCGACCAGGATCTCCTGGGCGGTAATGAAAATCCTCACCGCCGCCTTGAACCGCTCCACCTCGAACGTGCCGTCCTCGCGCCGGAATTTCATCAGGTTGAGCGAGGCCAGGTTGCAGGCGGTATTGTTCAGAAAGACGTATTCGGAGCAGGGATTGGTCGAGTGGATCGGCTCGGTGCCCTTGCACGTATGCCATTTCTGGATGGAACCGTCGTATTGCATGCCCGGGTCCCCGCAAGTCCAGGTGCCCTCGGCGATTTTGTGCAGCAGCACCGCGGCATCCTTCTTCTCGATCGGTTTGTTGGTCGTGATGGCCCGTGTCCACCACTCTTTCCCATCGAGGGCGGCCTGCATGAACTCGTCGCTGACCCGCACGGAGAGATTTTCATTCTGGTACATCACACTGCCGTAGGCATCCCCGTTATAGGATCCGTCGTAGCCCTGCTCGATGAGCGCCCAGGCCTTCTTCTCCTCCCTCATCTTGGCCTCGATGAATTCCTCGATATCCCCGTGCCAATCATGAAGCGTGTTCATCTTCGCCGCCCGGCGAGTCTTGCCCCCGGATTTCACGACATTGGCAACCTGGTCATACACCTTCAGGAACGACAGCGGCCCGCTCGGACGCCCCCCCCCGCTGAGCTTCTCCTTGCTCGAGCGAATGGGGGTCAGGTCCGTGCCCGTTCCGGAGCCGAACTTGAAGAGCATGGCCTCGCTGTAGGCCAGGTGCATGATCGACTCCATATTGTCCTCCACGGACTGGATGAAGCAGGCGCTGCATTGCGGATATTCGTATTGCGTCTGAGCGCGCTCGGCCTGGCCCGTCTTGCGATTGTAATGCCAGTTGCCCCGGCTGGAACTGTTGCCCACGTGATATTCATGATAGAGCCCCACGTTGAACCACACCGGCGAGTTAAACGCCCCGTACTGGTTCAGGCACAGCCACAGCAGCTCGTTGTAAAAAACTTCCCCGTCTGCCTTGCGAAAATAGCCGTCCTTCACGCCCCAATCCGCGATGGTCCGGCAAACCCGATGCAACAGTTGCCGAGCCGAAACCTCCCGCTCAGGTGTCCCTTGTTCGCCATAAAAATACTTGGAAACCACCACCTTGGTTGCAAGCAGAGACCACCGCTTCGGCACTTCGACATTCTCCTGCCTGAAGATCACTTTCCCGGCGTCATCGGTGATGAGCGCCGTGCGCCTTTCCCACTCAACCTGGTCGAAGGGGCTGACACCCGGCTCGCTGAAAACTCGCTCAACCTGCAACGGCTTCCTGGCCCGGCTTGCTCCTTCACTCGACACGCGCGAGGATGGTGCTTTCCCGGAAGAGCGAGCGGTTTGGGACGAAACCGCGGACGAAATAGTCTCGGTGGAATTTATCATGATGGTTATCCTCTCTGCTGAAAATGCTCGGCTGCTTTGCTTCTTGACGCGCAACGACAGGGTGGCCCAGACTGAGTACTTGGTTTAGTTGTTTTCGTTACCTGAGTCCCTACAAACCCCATTAGTTGGGCGACACTACGAGCATATACCCCACATATAGCGTAGCAAGAAAATTCTTCAAAAAACTACGCAAACGTTATCCCCGCGCAAAATCGCGAAAAAATTGCGTTCAGAATTAGGCTAAAAGAATCCAACTTGGCGCTGAACAAGGCCATGTTATTCTACTGCGCTCCGGCCGCCCTTTCAGGCGCCAGACCGGGCGCGCAACCCCCCTCTGCCCTGCGAAAAAAACGGAGCGGACCGCCCCAATCGCAAATCGAAAATCGAAAATCGAAAATGAGCATGGCTATTTCCGTGCCAGTGCCACCTTCCCAGTCCGGGTCAACTCCAGGATGCCGAAGCTCCTCATCAGCTCCAGGAATTTCTCCACCTTGCTCTCGTCGCCGGTGACTTCAATCGTAAGGGTCTCTGGCTGGACATCCACGATCTTGGCGCGAAAAATGTCGGTGATTTGCATGACTTCGGCGCGCGAATTGGAATCTACCGAGACCTTGACCAGCACCAATTCACGGTCCACATATTCTCCTTCGCGGAAATCAACCACCTTGATGATATCGGCCAGCTTGTTGAGCTGCTTGACGATCTGCTCCAGGGTGGCATCGTCGCCCCGCGTAACGATCGTCATCCGAGAGGTCGTCGGATCAGCGGTGGGAGCGACGTTGAGAGTGTCGATATTGTAACCGCGTCCGCTGAAAAGGCCGGCCACGCGCGTGAGGGCCCCGAACTTATTCTCTACCAGAACTGAAATTGTGTGTCGCATAGTCTTCTGTCTCCCGAAGGATTAGGCAGGCTAGCAAGCCAGCCTGGAAGGAGCAAGAAAACTGCGCGGCCGAACCTCGATCACCCGGCGGATACAAACCTGCAAGATTCGAGCCATTCGACTGCTGGCTGGAGCCGCTGCCGGTGCTCTGCTGTTGGGACTGGCTTTGAACAGTGGACGAAGGGATTGTGTCTCAGTTTACAGATGAGAGCGGGGGATGGCGTGCGAGAGTCTTGCGCGAGCGGGCAACGAGAAAATGTTGGAGAACAGCAGAACAACACGGCCTCGGATGGGGAAAAATACCCATACCCTTGCTTGACGTTTTTTGTTAATGCTCCTGTAGTGCGTACTCTGACGTCAGGTGTGGTGAAATTTGATTGCTATCTCGCTCTCTGCAATAAAGAATTTATCTAGTTTTATGGTTGCCCATGCTAAACAACGCAAAGGAAATGGCCTCAAGAAGCAAGTCCGCGCTCCCGGGGCGCAGTGGACGCCGGCGCTGTCGCGTGGGCGGCGTCCTGAGGCTGATGCTGAGGAAGAGCAAGCACCTAAAAGCGAGGACGTAGAAACGGAAGCGGACCTTGGGGCTGATGAAGAGGAGCCGAAAGAGGCGGATTTGGCCAAAGAAGAAGCCACCCTGAAGCCCGAGGAGATCGAGACTGCCACTCTGGAAGTCGAGCAAGCGGAAACCGTCCATCGCGGGCGGGAACGTTCCTCTTATGACGGCGACACCGCCATCAAGCTTTACCTCCGCGAGATCGGCCAGGTGAAGCTGCTCACGCCCCAGGAAGAGATAGAACTGGCGGCCCGTATCAAGCCCGTGGCGATAAAAAGGCCCGCGAGCAGATGATTAAGGCCAACCTGCGCCTCGTGGTCAAGATTGCGCGCGACTACGAAGGAATCGGGCTGCCGTTGCTGGACCTCATCAGCGAGGGCAACATCGGCCTCATGAAGGCCGTGGAACGGTTCGACCCCGCCAAGGGCGGCAAGCTTTCCACCTACGGCTCGTGGTGGATCAAACAATCCATCAAGCGCGCCTTGGCCAACCAGTCCAAGACGATCCGCCTGCCTGTTCACCTCGTGGACTAGATCTCCAAGATGCGCCGCACCGCCATGCGCTTGCAGGAAATGTTGGGACG
>JBJKSV010000255.1:0-13671 GCA_046703605.1 Limisphaerales bacterium | reverse complement strand
TCCCACTCGGTGGAGCGGTCTGAAATCACGAACACGCCCGGCGCCACCACGTCCGGCTTGAACCGCCCCCCGTTTCCCTCCACCCCAACACCCACGTTGCCCCGGCTCGAAAACGCCGCCACCTGGTCCGATGAATCCGTCATCGGCTGCCATACCTTGTTGGTCACACAAGCCCCGCTGCTGCAATCCACCACCTCGTTGGTCAGATTCCTCATCTGCTCAATCGCCCCCACCGTGATCACGTTCTTGGCTGTCGCCGGCGACTCGATGCTGTCCGGGTTGCCCCCGTCCCCCGTCTGGTTCCCATCCCCACCGTCCCCCGCCGCAAACACGTAAAGCATCGGCTGCGAACCCACCACCCCCGGCAGCGCGTCCCGCACCGCCGCATCATAACTGGCCGCCGCCAAATCGTAACCCCGGCTCTGGCTGTTGTTCCACGAGTTGTTCGAAATCAACGGCAAATGCCCCTTGGCTAACCCCTCCTGGGCCGCCTGCTCCTGCAAATACGTGTCTGAATGTGCATCATATTGCAACGAAAGGAGGGTCGCCCCCGGCGCCTTGCCCCGAAACTGGTAGGGCGCCCCATGCCCCCCAGGCAGCGTTGATCCCGGCGCGTTGGTCACCGCCTCCGACTCCAACCCGCTGCCCGCGATAATCCCCGCCACATGCGTCCCGTGCCCGTTGGTGTCCACACCGCTGGTCGGAAAATCCAGCGCACTCACCCGCCCCGCCAAGTCCGGATGCTGCGCGTCCACTCCCGTGTCGTTGATGTTGACCAGGATGTTCGTCCCGCTTAAGCCCAGGTAATTGTTGGTCGTCACGCTATCCACCGATTCCCCAATGGCCGCCCGGCTCAGGTCGTTGGCCGGCACCCGCTGCCCCGCCATCTCCACCTCCTGCACCCCGCCCAACTCCGCTATCATCGCCAGGCTCCCGCCCGGCGCCTGCACTCGCACCATCGGCCCAAAAGGCGTCGGCTCCCGCTCCAGCACCTTCACTCCAAGCCCCCCAAGTTGGCTCATCGTCCCCTGCGCCTCATCGCCAAAGAGCAGCACATTGAGCTCACTGCCCTCAGGCAGCGGCGCCTCTTTAACCGCCAAACCCAGGAGCGAGGGCTCGAGCTTGTAATAGGGCTGGTAGGGCAAAACCGTCTCGGTCTGCGGGTCCGATGCCAGGGCCTGGGCCGCTTGCGCTGAGGCGCGCACCAGGTAGGTGTTGTTGGGAATGTAGGAGATGATTTGGGCGCCGGCCCGCTGCAGCATGGTCCGGAACATCGCATCCAGCGGCCCGCGCGACTGAACCAGGTAAGCGCCCGGGTCGCCCACCGCCTGGAGGGAATAGGGGATGGGCAAAGGGCTGTTGGTCAGGCCGGGGGAACCGGCCCCAAGGGCGGCGGTGTCGATCAGGGCGTTTTCCAGGAGGATGGCCTTGGGGTCATGCGCAAGCTGGCCGACGCTCTTTGCCGTGTTGCTCAGACGATAGGAAGGCGCAGAATGCGCGGCGGTCGAGCCTTCGTCTGCCTGTGGCCGGCTTGCGTTCGTCCCCCAGGTGCGCCGGAGCGTAGCCTTCACGGCAGCGGCAGTCACGCCGTTGACGCCTTCGGAACGGCTCGGTTGATGGAATCCTGCCATCCATAAGGCAGAGGCTCCTCCTTTCCTGCGAGAAATCAGGAATAAGGCGGCCAAAGAGAGCGCACTCAATAGGGGCCAAATCAAATGTCGTCGGCGCATGACGCATTTCTCTTAGAACACAAATCTAACAAGAAAGCTATAAGAAAAGCGTTCACCTTCCACACTTGCCCGACAGCGCCAAGGCCCCCATATTCTCTCCTGCAACGAAGAGAAAGACGGCTTGCATTTGAGAATACTGGTCGCCATCACCGGGGCAAGCGGCGCGATCTATGCCCAGCGCCTGCTTGATCATCTCGCCTCCAGCCAGCATGAAATTCATGTTGTCTTGAGCAAATACGCCCAGCAGGTCCTCAACGAGGAACTGCCGGGAGGACTGCATCTGCCCGCGCGCGCTGCGGCCCACAGCCTCAAGAGCATGAACGCGCCCTTTGCCAGCGGTTCAAACGTTGCCGATGCCATGGTGATCGTACCATGCACGATGGGGACGCTGGGCCGGATCGCCCATGGTTACAGCGAAGACTTGCTCCTCCGGGCGGCGGATGTCGTCTTGAAAGAAAAGAAGAAACTTATTCTGCTCCCCCGCGAGACCCCCCTGAACCTGGTCCATGTGAAGAATTTCGAGCTCCTGCTCCTGGCCGGGGCAACCATCCTCCCCTGCAACCCCTCTTTCTATACGCATCCCAAGACCGTGGAAGAGGTCGCCGACACGGTGGTGGCCCGCGTGCTCGATCATCTCGGCGTGAGTCAGAGCATTCTGCCGCGATGGGGGGAAGCGGAGTGAGAAAACTGCTGGCCAAGTGGTCGGATTTCGTCAAGTTCCCCCACACTGTCTTTGCCCTGCCCTTTGCCATGGCCGCAATGGCCGTTGCGGCGCGTAAGCATCGGGGTTGGCCCGGTTGGCGGACATTTGTCCTGGTCCTTGCCGCCATGGTCTGCGCGCGCACCTGCGCCATGTCCTTCAACCGAATCATGGACCGCAAATTTGACGCCCTCAACCCGCGCACCGCTAACCGGCATTTGCCCACGGGCCGAATCAGCCTCGCCAGCGCGATTGCCCTCTGCGCCCTCTCCGCCGCGGGCCTGGTCCTCGCCAGTTTTTTTCTAAACCCGCTCTGCTTCTATCTCTCGCCAGTGGCGCTGGCGGTGGTCTGCTTCTATTCACTCACCAAGCGATTTACCGACTACACCCATTTTTACCTGGGCCTGTCGTTGGCGCTGGGCCCGGTGGGAGCATGGCTGGCGGTCAAAGGCGCGAACCTGTCCTTGCTCGACATCATTCAGATGCTCGTGCTCGCCTCCGCGGTCGTCCTGTGGCTGGTGGGCTTTGACATCATCTACGCCCTCCAGGATTACGAGTTCGACCGCAGCCATCGGCTCCATTCACTGGTTGTGGCCTGGGGGCCAAAGAACGCCCTGCGAGGCGCCTTCCTGGCCCATTTCGTCATGTGCGGCCTGCTCTTGGCCTTTGGATTGCTCTGCCGTTTCCGCCTGGTCTATCTCATCGGCTGGCTGATGATCGTCGCCTGCCTCATGCTCGAACACTGGATTGCCCGCCGCCGCAGCTTCAACTGGATCAACCTCGCCTTCTTCCGGCTCAACGCCCTGGTCAGCACCGTCTTTCTCATCGTCACGGTGGCGGAGGTCATCTTCCAAGGCGGCTTTAGACTGCGGTGAAAGGAGAGGGCGCCAGGAGGCTATCGGCTCATTTGACCCCTTGCATTCCTGGCATAGAATTGAGTTATGACATTGATTCTTGACCCCGTTTACGCTAAACCGGCCTCAATGGGCGAAGTACGCGTAAAGGTGAAGCTGACCAATGCGCTGGACGAGGCTCTGTGTCGGCGCAACCAAATCGCCGCCCACCAGGTCCGCACTTACGAGGCTGAGGCCCTGGTGGACACTGGGGCTGTGGGTTGCATTGTGCCGACCCAGGTCGCAAGTGTGCTGGGGGTGCAGGTGCGCGGACAGCGGGTCGCAGAATACGCCGATGGCCGCCGAGACACCGCAGGAGTTACCGAACCGATTCTCTTCCACATTATTGGGCGCGACACTCCGGAAGAAGCCATGGTCCTGGGAGATGAGGTGCTCATTGGCCAGACCGTGCTTGGGAAACTGGACCTGCTGGTGGATTGCCGCAACCAAAGAGTCGTGCCTAATCCTGCGCATCCCGACCAGCCGGTGACAAAGGTAAAGTAGTGACCCTACCCTCTTCAGGATCAGTGGCCGTTTCTTGCCACTTCATATAACTGTTTTCCTCGGCTTTCGGCTGTTTGCAAGCTCTCACGCCGGCAGGGGCGACGCGCGACGACCGCTCCCAAAGCTCGACCGGCTCTACTCGGCCTTCAGTGCGAGAACGCTGATCGAATACGCAGGCAGCGTGCGCGTGAATTGCGCGCCTAATCCTCCTACTTCCCTGCTGACAGGAACAATGTTCCTTGGTTGATCGATGGAGTTTGTATCATCCAGGCTCTTGGCTTTCAAAACGACCTCCCTCCCGCGCGAATCCACCGAGGCACCATGGATTTCGACCTTCACCGGCTGAGGCGTGCCAAGGCAATTGACGATCTTCAGGTAAATCGTTCCAGTGTGGCTGTCGCGCGTGGCATCGAAGAACAACTGGTCGATCTGCTCGGCGCGCCGATGCGATTGTCCCTCACCCGTACGCCGCCCGGGCCGGGTGGGAATGTTCTCCGCTTGGGTGGCAAGGATTTGGTCGCCATGGTGCGCGCCAAACATCGCCTGTGCGTAGTACGAAGGCGAGCCGTACCACTCGAGCGCGTCGTAGCCGATGAGGTCCGGGCGCCATTGTCGCGCGCCGGGATTCACGTTCACCAGCAGCGGCGCGTAGCATTCCATCACGACGAGATCGGAATTCCGCTCCAAGCCGGTCATCCAAGCGGCGTCGCCTAGAGCGGCCTTCATGTCCGGTGTGGGGGCCAGAGCCGCCGACCGCCGGTCCCAAGGCGGGAAGCTCGTTTCATGCGCCGCCCACTCGCCGACAAACACCTTCGGGCCGGTGCGCGGACGGTTGTCGTAGCGATGCGCGGTTGCCTCCATTTCCTCCGCTGAGAGGTAATAGTGTTCGTCAATCAAATCGGGCGCGCAGCTCGTCACCGGAGTCGTGGCAATGACTTGCAGCCGCGGGTAGTGCTCTTTAATCGCATTGTAAAACTGCTTGAACCGCCCGTTGTAACTGCCGGAGCGGTCAAACTCATCCTCATTACCTACCTCCACGTAGTGAAGCGGAAAAGGCGCGGGATGGCCGTCTCGCGCCCGCCGGGCCCCCCAGGTTGTGTTCGGGCCGCCGATCACATATTCAATTTCCTCGAGCGCGCTCTGGACGTATGGCGCCAGCTCGGGCCCTGGTTCCACACGCTCGTGGTTCAGGGAATAGCCCGCATACACGGCCAATACCGGCTCCATGTGCAGGTCCTCGCACCATTCCAGGAACTCCAAGAGGCCCAAGCCGTCGGTGGACCAATAACCCCACGGGCTTTCATGTCCCGGTCGTTGCGAGATCGGTCCGATGGTCTTCTTCCAATCGAACCGCGAGGCGATGCTGTTGCCTTCGAGGTAATTCCCGCCGGGAAAGCGCAGGAACCTCGGGTGCATCCCCGCCAATACCCGCATCAGGTCCGGGCGATTACCGTTTGGCCGGTTGTTGAAGGTCGGTGGAAACAGCGAGACCTGGCTGAACCAGACCGTCCCGGGCAAGGTGGTCGTGATGACCAGGCGATTGTCCGCCGACGGCTTCACGCTCCCTGACGTCAATGTCGCCTCGTATTTCTTCCAATCCGCGCTAAGCGGCCCAACCGTTGCGGACGCGAAGGTCGTGTCCCCGTCCTCGCTGACCAAGGCAATCGAGAGCAGACCGGCAAATCCCTCCGCCGGCCGTGCGTAGAACGAAGCGCGGTAGGTCGTGTCCGGTTTCACGGGGATGCCCCAGTATCCGCCGTTGGCGATGCCCGCTGGAGCCTGTCCCTCAGGCGCGGCCTCTAGCTTCAAGCTCACATTCAGGGCTTGGTTCAGCGGCTGATTCGAATCCAGCGAGATCTTGGCATGGCCGACGGTGCTCCAAAAAACCGGCTTCGTCGGATTTGCCTTGAAGCTCCGGTTGCGGACCAACTCCCCGTAAAGCCCGCCTTCATACGAGTAGTTGATTTCCTCGGTCATCAAACCGTAGAGCGTCGGGCTGACATGCCCCGCCACCCGGCCGGCCTGGATCTCCAGCGTGGGAATCCGGTCGGTGGTTTGCGCCTGCGCGACCGCGGCACAGGCGGCGATGACAGTCCATGAAAGCGCAATTCGCGCGAGCATATAACTACCGGAACGATGGGTTTGGTTCATAAAAATCAATTCGTTTTCGGCTGACTGCTAGGCAGAACCTGGCCCAGGCGACAGCCCTTCGCAGCCGATCTGTTCTCCCTCTCGCACGCCTGAGCAGGCCCGTTGTTTCGACGCATTACATGCCAAAACTTGCCCCCAAGCGCCAGAAAAACTTGTGGATAGTCACCGGCGAACGACGGCCACCGCCACAGGAAACCAAAGAACATTCAGCATCGCATAGAGTCAATGCCCCATTGCAATAGGAGGTCACCAACCCGGATTTTGCGAAATGCTGACGTATGAGGCAACTGGACCTTGGCGGGCGCGGGCCAGGGGATGAAGACACCCGCCGATGAATTCACGAACCCGAGCCTGGATAGCCCGCTGGTGGCGTGGGGTTTTGGCCCTGTGGCCGCACGTTCTGCTGGCAATCATTCTCGGCCTGGTAGGCGCGCTGAATATTGTCTATGGCTTGAAGCTGCCGGTGAAGCTTTTGCAGCGGGTCCAGGCCCTGCATGGAATCGCCGGGTCGCTGTCGGCAGTTGGAGGGACGGCGCAGGTGATACTCGGAGTCATGCTGGTGGTGGCCAGCATAGGGTTGGTGAGGCGATTGAGCTTTGCGTGGAGCCTGGCGGTGCTCTTGCTGGCAATTGCCCTGGGGGTCAACGCGGTCCAGCCGCATTGGGGCTTCAACCTATGGCTGATGGGGGCTCTGCTCGTTGCGTTGTTCCTTTTCAAAAACCGCTTTACACGCCGAACCGTACTGGCGAGCGTGCTCCTGTCTCTGAGCAGCATCTTTGCCATCCTCGCCTACGGGACGTTCGGCAGCTATTTGTTAGGGACGGATTTCCGTCCGCCGATTCGCGATTTGGGCACGGCGTTTTACTACACTATCGTCACCCTCTCGACCGTCGGGTATGGGGACATCGTGCCGGACAAGCCGCACGCACGATGGTTTGCCGTCTCGCTGCTGGTGGTGGGGCTAAGCGTGTTCGCCAGCGCCCTCGCTTCGGTGCTTGGCCCGACGATTTCGGGCGAACTCGATCGTATCTTCAAACCAAAGGAGTCCAAGGTGGAACCTAAAGACCACGTCATCCTGGTTGGCGAGGGCGCCATTGCCCGCAACACGGCAAAAGAACTCAAGCGGCGGAAGATGCCCTTTGTACAGATCGTCACAGGACAGGGCGAAGCACCGGAGGGAGACCACCAGGTTATCGAAGGCGACCCCACTGACGATGACGTGTTGTGCCAAGCCGGTATCCATCGCGCCCGAATGGTGATCGCCGCGGGCGAAGATGACGGTGAGAATGCCTTCATCGCCCTTGTGGCGAAAGATCTCAACCCAAACGTGAAGATGCTGGCATTGGCCAGCTCCGCCCTCGTGATCCGGCGATTGAAGCTGGCACGGGCCGACCTGGTTTTCTCGCCTGCGGCGGTGGGCAGCCGGCTGCTGGCCGACCTGGTGGAAGGCATCGAGATTTCACCGGAATTCCAGGACCTGCTTGAAGGCCGTACTGGAAGTGAACGATAGAAAAGCCTAATCAGCCGTTCGAAGCGAGCCGTCTCGTTTCAGGGGCGTAGGCAAGAGCCGAAGCGATGATTAGGACGAGGTTCGTTGGAATAGACAGCACATAGCCGATGGCCTTTGAACTCAGGTTCAAAAAAGACTTGAGAATCAGCGCCGGATAGTCTCAACCTCTTGTATGAGGCACGCAGCCTGTTTATTCGTTGCGGTGTTCTTCGGCTATTACGCGGCGGGTGGGCCGTTGGCGACCCGCGTTTATTCTCTGGGCTATTCTCCGGCGCCAGCCAATAATCCCCTCAAAGGGTTTATGCCTTATAGGGGCAGCTATACGACTTTTCCCTACAGCATGGAGTGGAGTTACCTTCCCCTGCGCTCCTTGATGAGCGGGCCAACAAACTTCGACTGGTCGCGTCTTGATTCACTACTCGCAAGCGACAGAGCGCGCGGTCATCAGACCGTATTTCGAGTCTATCTTGATTATCCGAAGTTGCCGACAGGCATACCCCAATACCTGCTCGATGATGGGCTCAAAACCCATTCATACAACGACTACGATAATACCGGCATCAGCTTTTGCCCGGATTATGAAAACGCGCTCCTCGGCCAGGCACTGACCAACTTCATCGCCGCGCTTGGGGCGCGCTACGACGGAGACCCGCGTATCGGCTTTGTCGAGCTCGGACTGCTCGGCTACTGGGGCGAATGGCATACCTACCCGGAAACCGAATGGTTTGCCTCGGTTGCGGTGCAGGACACGGTCCTTGCGGCCTACACAAAAGCGTTTCAGAGCACAAAACTGCTGGTGCGTTGGCCTGCGGGAAGCCTCAATCCGCGCGCCCTGCCCCTCGGGTATCACGACGATTCATTCGCCTACGACACCATTGCCCCGCCCAGTTACAACTTCCTCGGATTGCTCGCCGCCGCCGGTGAAACGGCCAAGTGGATGACCCAACCCATAGGCGGGGAGGTACGCCCGGAAGTCCAGCTTTGCATGTGGGATGCCGGTCCGGCGAATTGTGTGCCAAAAGGGCAGGAGTTTTCCAGTTGCGTTGCCCTGACACATGCGTCCTGGATGTTGGACCAAGGGGTATTCGATCCCGGCCTGAACGGAACTCAGCGGGAGTTGGCGCTGGCCGGAGCGCGCCAATTGGGTTATGAACTTTATGTGACCAACGCCACGCTGGCCGATGCCACCGCTTCCGGGCCGTTAATTGCCAGCGTGCGGATTCTCAACAGAGGCGTGGCGCCGTTTTACTACAATTGGCCGGTGCAACTGGGAGTCCTGGACACCAATGGCATACTCGTGCAGTGTTGGACAACACCATGGCGCCTTCCTTCGCTGCTTCCCGGCGCCGATGCTCTGTGGAGCTATACCCAGGTGCATCACAGCCTGACTGTCGGCCATTACAAACTGCTTATGTGCGCGCCCAACCCTATGACGAACGGCCTGCCTCTGCGATTTGCCGATCAGGCGCAGGACGCCGATGTGGCCGGTTGGCTGACGCTCGGTCAATTTTCTGTTGTGCCCGGCGTCTCGAAACCGAGCCTGAGCGCCGGTCAGTCTCCCTCCGGTTTTGTTCTTCAAGTCAGCGGCGCACCTCCGGGAATCTGGACCGTTGAGGATACATCCGACTTTGTCACATGGACTGCGTTGTTGACAACTAATACAGCCGCGAGCGAATGGAAAGTCAACGATCGCATCTCGGTGCCGGCCCAATTCTATCGTGTGGTGAGCCCGCCCTAGCCCGAATATTTCATGACGCGAACCAAACAGCAGCATTCTGCGGGTAGGGCGTGCAGTCCTCTGCGCGCCGCCACCCGCGTCATCGGCGCCACTCTGCGGGACAGCGGCGCGCAGAGGACTGCGCGCCCTACCCGCGTAAGAAAGATTCGGGCCAGACTAGGCGGGAACGAATCGAGCCAAAGCCTCGCTCAGCTTAAGACTGCCAGGCACTCAACTAAAACGAACTCATATCAAAACGAACAAAATCCAAAACAACACCATGAAAACCAGAATGCAGCAACGGCTCCGGCCGGCCTTAGCCGGGTTGGGCATCATCACGACACTATGCGCAACCAGCGTGGCGCCAGCCCAGGACTTAATCGTCAACTCGTTCGACAGCGGCGTGTCCGGCATCGACTGGCATAATTTCAGGAGCTACGCCTATGGGGTCGATTACAGCTTTGATGCAACTCAGGACTCCGCCGGCAACACAAACAGCGGCTCCATGTACGTTACGGTTCAATGGCCGACTCATTCCGACCCCAATTGGAATGAGGACTGGAACGACGTTCAGTTTGCCTTTTACACCCCGCCCTTCAACCCGACCAACTACATCGACTTCGATGTGGATATCAAGGTGGATGTTGCCCACTCCCCCCCCGCAATCAACGGAGCTTCCTATGGCGCGGTCGAGCTGATCGTCAACAATCCCTGGACGAGCGTTGTGGGCTGGGCGCCCTTGGCCTTGACCAATGGCTGGCAGCACCTGCATGGGGCCTTCTCGGCGCTCCCGGACGAGACGAACAGCGAGGCGGTGCTGGGATTCATCTCCAACGGCGGCGACAGCCCGACTAACACCGTCTCTTATTGGATTGACAATATCGTATTCACGGCCGTGCCGACGGTCCACACCAACCAGCCGTTGTTAACGCTCACCCAAGCCCCGCCACCGGGCCTCACCTGCATTGCGAGCAAGCCGGGCGGCACCTACCAGCGCCAGATGGCCGCCACTGTGAACAGCGACTATTCCTGGAACACGGCTACGGCTGTCTCCAATACGACAACCTATTCGATGACTCTCGCCAGTTTTCCAAGTCCGGAGCATCCGGGATTCGAAGCGCAGATGTTCCTGATTCCTCAAGCCAGCCTGGTCTCCGGCCCGAGCGTGGATTGGTATTCGCCCGACGTGATGGACTTTTTTGTCGGCGTCAATTCGGACGGCACCGGGCAGGGCACCCTGCAATACAAGGTCAACGACCCGGGCGATTGGACGGCGGCGTTGGCGGTGACGCAGCCGTGCGCCTCGGGCCCGCTGGGGACGTGGAGTGTGGCGATTAACAACAACACCAACGTCACGATAACGGCTCCCGATAATAGCAGCACAAACTTTATCATCAGCGCGAGTGACGCGGCTTACTTCCAGGACCCGCTACTGGTCTATGTTGGCACTCTGCCGAATAACGATGCGAACATCGGGCAGTCCGCCACGTTCAGCCACCTCCAAGTGTCGGGTTCAGCGGGTTCTATCGATGATAATTTCACTTCACTGGATCCAAACACCTGGACCAAATACGCCGAGGATTCATCCGGCGTCTTTATTACCGCCGCGGATGCAAGGTATTGGGTCACTTGGCCCTTGCCGGATTTTGGGTTTGGCAATCTATACGCGACGGATAATCTCACAAAGAGGCTGGGAGACTCTCAATGGTTAAGTCTTCCAACTTCGGCCACCGGTTGGATTGGCGTGGGTGGCACAGAACGGTTGGCCATCATCAATCAATCCGCATTGGACGCGGCCTTCGGCTATGCCCCGACCAATTGTTTCCTGGGACTCTTTCATCCGTAGTGCTATGAGACCTTTTCTAAACCGAGGCCGGTTGGGCGCGATGCTCGGCTTGCTATGCATCGCCGGGTTTGCCGCCAATGCGGGCCAGTCCTCAACCAAGCCCTCAGCCTCTCCGGCATGGCCCAAGGCCGAGCCTGGGGCCATCCGGCGCTGGCAGGCGAAACGCTTTGGCATGTTCATCCACTTTGGCCCGGTGAGTTTGACCGGGCATGAGATCAGTTGGTCGCGCGGAGTCGAGACGCCTATCAGCGTGTATGACAATCTCTACCGTCGATTCGACCCCACCAACTTCAACGCCCGGCAATGGGTGCGCATCGCCAAAGCCGCCGGGATGAAATACATCGTGCTGACCACCAAGCATCACGATGGGTTCTGCCTGTGGAACACGAAATTCACCGACTACAACATCATGCACACCCCGTTTCATCGGGATATCGTGGCCGAACTCTCCAAGGCCTGCCGCAGACAGCACATCGCTTTCGGGGCTTATTATTCTGTTTGCGACTGGCATAACCCGGATTTTCCCCTGACCAGCCCCGGGGGCACGGTCAAACGCGCCACGAGCGATCTGGACGCCTACAACCGCTACCTGTTGGCCCAAATCAAGGAATTGATCATCGACTACGGCCCCCTGATTACCATCTGGAATGACGTGCCCCAGATGTTCCAAGGCAGGGGCGCCCAGACCATCAAACTCGCCCGTTCTCTCCAACCCGACATCCTTATCAACAACCGCACTGGCGACGGCGGCGATTACGACACCCCTGAACAACGCGTCGGCACGTACCAGGAAGACCGCCCCTGGGAGACCTGCATGACGCTCTGCCAGCAATGGAGCTGGAAACCGAATGACAAGATGAAGTCGCTCCAGGATTGCATCCAAATCCTGGTGAGTTGCGCCGGAGGCGACGGCAACCTCCTGCTCAATGTCGGCCCGATGCCCGATGGCCGGATTGAGCCGCGCCAAGTCGAGCGCCTCCAGGAGATCGGCGCTTGGCTTCACGAGTACGGCCAAAGCATCTGCCGCACGCGCGGCGGCCCCTGGAAACCGACAAGTTCTTATGCGAGCACGCGCCGCGGCGACACCATTTATCTCCACGTGCTCCGCTGGAATGGCGATAGCATTGAGCTGCCCGATATCCCTCGGGAAATTCGCTCCGCCAGTGTGCTGCATGGCCGTAGAGTTAAAGTGGGCCACCTCGACGGAAGGCTGCGCCTCACGGTTCCCGCCACCGAGCATCAGGCCATTGACACCATCATCAGGCTCAAGCTTCGCGGCTCAGCGATGACCGTGCCGGCTCTCGATGCGCTCCACTGAGAGCGGCAACGCAGGTCCGCTGCGCAGCATTCCAGATGCCTCCTTGCGTGGTAAAGACCCTGCTTTCATAGCACTTCGGCTCAGGCGCGCCGGCGTCCGGCCTCGGTGCGCTCATAAATGCGGGCCAGCGGAATTTCCACCTTGATCTCCGGCAACTTCAACACCGCGTTTCGGCCCTCCACGACCTCGGTCTTCCACGGCCCCGTCCGGCCTCGGCGCAGCACCGTCAGCCGGCGCTCATGCTGAGCCATGATGACATAAACCTTCAGCGAAGGGATGCCGGCGTAAGCGAGACGTTTCTCGCGCTCATCGGTCCGCTCCGTGTCGGGCGACAAGACCTCGAACACCACCGTTGGCCGCTCCCGAAAATAAGGGGCGTTGTCCGACGGATCACAAGCGACCAGCAGGTCCGGGTAATAGAAGACATTGCCCGCGGGCAGCTTGAGTTTCATGTCGGCCATGAACGGTTCGCAACGCTTGCCGCGCAGACGTTCGCGCAGTTCGCCACAGACGTTCGTGACGATCCGATTATGGTCGGCGCTCGCCCCGGCCATGGCATAGACCTGCCCGTCAACGTACTCGTGCCGAACTTCTGAAACTCGTTCGCCCTCGAGATATTCCTCGACTGAAATAAACGGCTGTGACTGTGCAATCGCGCTCATGCCCTCATTCAAACTGAATCCACCCCAAACCTATGCGGCCGCGGCGCTCCAGGCAATCCCGAATGGCCCCCACGCGCGCATGGCTTGTCAAGGGATGGAGCACCGGTTGAGCCGCAAGCTGCACCTGTCCGCCGGCCAAGCGGCGAAAGTCACCTACACCTATCAGCTTTATGTCCGGCCGTAATGGGCGGCGATACAATAAGAGCACCGCGAGAATTGCTCTTGTCAACGAATCGCTCAGCGTTAAATTTGGGCGGTGACAACAAACGCCATTCAAGAAGCGATTGAGCGGCGGCCGTTTCATCCCTTTTCGGTGCGGCTCAACAACGGCGCCGTGTATCGGTTTGATGAACCACGGGCGTTGGGGGCGACGCGGGACTACCGCGAGATAATCTTCTTCGCAAAACCGGGAGGTTACGTGACCATGGACACCGAGAGCATCGCCGAAATCATCCGCGACTGAATTCGCGGCTTTATATCCCGCCGAATCCGAACAAATCGGCCAGGCCCCAGGGCGTTCATCGCGTCCGCGTTTCCCGCGTGGGCCGCCTGCCGCAACAGCGTGACGCCTTTCTTCAACGAAGCCTCATTTGTTTGGCTAACAGCGCTCACTTGAATCCCACTGCCGCCCGGGTGTAAC
>JBJKSV010000254.1:0-2581 GCA_046703605.1 Limisphaerales bacterium | reverse complement strand
TGGTAGATTCCTAACAGCCCAGGTAGTGACCGGAGCGCGGACGCCCTCGGCCGCGACTGCGGCTCTCTGGAGAGGTGGACGAGGGCGTCCGCGCTCCTATTGCACGGGAGCCGCGGCAGCATTGCTGGCAACTCGTCTCCAAATCTGGAGAAGGGCGCCGGCGAAATCTCCAGGCCGTTCGGCCATCCAGCGGCTGACGTCTTCCGGGTCGAACCAACCGCCCTCTTCCACCTCCGCCGGGTCCAGGCTGAAGGGCCCCTCCGCCTTGCAGCGATAGACCCAAACATGCTCCTGGTCTGTTTCCGGAGAGGCCGGCAAGGAAAAGAGCCTTTCGAGGGCGCTGCCGGCATCGAGTCCGATTTCCTCACGTAGTTCCCGTGCCGCACAGGCGTCGTAGTTTTCGCCAGTGCCCAGATGGCCGGAGGCGGAGGAATCCCAGAGGCCGGGCTGCCGATCCTTGGTTTTGGAGCGTTTCTGGAGGAAGACTTGTCCGCGGCCATTGAATACGAGCACATGCGTCGCCCGGTGCATGAGGCCAAGACGATGCACCTCGCTGCGGCGTTCGCGTCCGATGACCTCGTCTCTGTCGTTGACGACGTCGAAGATTTCCTCAGCCATGGGGCAACTCTGTAGCCAAATCCTTGCTCAGTCCAACGAATTGTTCGAAGCTCACGGCCTCGGCCCGGCTCCGTTCTGGAATGGCCAGCCGCTCAAAAGCACGGTCCAAGGCTGGCGGCGGCCAATCCTCTCTCAATAGCTTGAGCATCATCTTGCGCCTTTGGGAGAAGCTGCGTTTGAGGACGCGAACATAGACGGCCTTCTGCTCCGGTGAGAGCAGGGCGTGTTCGCGGCGCACCAGGCAAACGCAGGCCGAATCCACTTTCGGCTCGGGGAAGAAACAACTGGCCGATATCCTGAACCAGGTCGCCAGGCTGTAATCGAGCCGAACCAGCAACGTCAGCAGTCCATAATCCGCCTCTCCGGCCTTGGCCAGGTGCCGCTTGGCGACCTCGAGTTGGAGGGTGCTAACCATGCGCCGCGGCCGGTTGGAACCGAGGGCCAGTTCGAGCACTATCTGGGAGGCCACCGAGAAAGGCAGGTTTGCCACCAGTTTCCATCCGCTCCAGTCAACCGTTTCCCGCCTGAGATAATCGAGCGCATCTTCATGAACCAGGACGAGCTTGCCGTCCTCGCATTCGCGCGAGAGCCGGTGTGTCAGTGCCTGAGCCAGCCGGAGGTCCTTTTCAATCGCCAGCACCTGAGCCGCGCTGCGCACCAGGCGCTCGGTGAGCGGGCCGAGTCCCGGACCTATCTCCAGAACTCTGTCCTCCGGCGTCAGTTCCGCCGCGGTCACGATGCGGGCGACCTGGTTCATGTCGTGCAGGAAGCTCTGCCCCAGGGATTTGGTGAGCCGAATGCCGCGGGCGCCCAGGAGGGTCTTGATTTCCGAGAGGGTCATGCGCTCAAGCGATTGCCCCAAGGCCCCGCTGGAGCGTTTCTTCCAGGGCTTTGACGGTCGCCGCCAATCTTGGCACGTCGATTGTCAGGGGTGGAGTGAAGCTGATGACATTGGCGTCTTGGCCTTCGGGGAGCAGGATGAAACCGCGATGGAGCATGGCGGTTATGGTATCGAGCGCAAGCTGGGTGGCCGGCGTGCCGGCGCAGGTGCGCAGCTCGAGCCCGGCCAGCAGGCCCATCCCGCGCGCCTCAAACCGCAGTGCGGTCGCGCCCCGGGAGGGGACTGCGGCCGAGAGTCTCTCCTCGAGGGCGGTCAGCAACGCGAGAAGCGCGCGTCCCTTTCGTGCGCTTTGGGCCACGAGATTGCGTTTCTTGATTTCTGTAATCTGGGCCAGAGCCATTGCGCAACCGACGGGGTTGCCCAGGAACGTGCTGGTATGGATTGCCTCGCCCCTGGAGGGTGGCCAGGCTCTGTCCATCACGTCCGCACGCCCGACGCACGCTGAGACGGGGAAACCACCCGCCATGGCCTTGCCCAGACAAATAATGTCCGGCATGACGCCGGAATGCTCGCAGGCAAACCATTTTCCGGTGCGCCCAAAACCTGTGTAGATCTCGTCCAGGATGAGCAGGGCCCCGTGGTGATCACAAAGCCGCCGCAACAGCGGCAGAAACCGGGACGGAGGCACATTCACCCCACCGCGGACCTGGATCGGTTCCACCAGGACTGCGCCAATCCGCCTGGAGCGGAAGAGTCGGCGGATCTGGTCTTCTATTTCTTCGAGCGAATCTTTCGCCTCGCCGGCTTTGGCTGGGGAGAAAGCCGCGGTTGGAGCGCGCAGGCGAGGGAAGGGGACAAAATGGCCGAACTGGCGCAGTTGCGAGCGGAAGGGGGATCTAAAGTGCTGGCGATGAGTAGCATTCAGGGCGCCATAGCCAAGGCCATGATAGGCGCCGGAAAAGGCGATCACACCCGGCTTGCCCGTTGCCATAAGCGCCGTTTTGAGCGCCGCTTCAACCGCCTCGAAACCGGAGTTGCAGAAAATGGTCTTGGCTCGATCTGGTTTGCAGGCACGCCGAATTCCGGTGGCGCGGCAATCTCCAGCCGTCCATTTCTCGAAGG
>JBJKSV010000253.1:0-5392 GCA_046703605.1 Limisphaerales bacterium | reverse complement strand
GTCTTTCTGCACGAGTTGAGCCATCTCAAGCGCCGCGACGTCGCCTTCAATGTCCTCAGCTCTATCCCGCTAGCCCTGCACTGGTTTAACCCGCTGGCTTGGTGCGCCCTGAACCGGATGCGGGTGGACGAGGAGCTCGCCTGCGATGCCCTGGCCCTCTCCGGCGTGCGGGCCGGGGAGCGCCGGGCTTATGGCGAGACGATTATCAAGCTGCTGGAGAGCTTCGGGCGCTCTTCGCGGGCGCCGGGCGTGGCGGGCCTGTCGCTCGGCGGGAACGATATGAAGCACCGCATCCGGCTCATCGCAAACGGGGGAAATGCGTCCGGCGTGCCGCTCCTGGCGGGGGCAGCCGCCTTCGTCCTGGCCATAGCAACGCTCACCGACGCCGAACCGTGGCCGCCCGGCCCGATGCCCAACAGGCCCGCGCAAACAGCCCCCCAGCCGGAGCCGAGCCGGACCATCCCTCCCGCGCCGGATGCGCCGCCGCGGGTGATTGCGACCGCGCCGCGCATCGGCCAGACCGACGTCGATCCCGGCCTCAGCGAGGTCACCGTCACCTTCGACCACGACATGTCTCGCACCTTCTCCTGGACGGGCGCTCTTGATCGCTTTCCGCCTGGGCGACCCGGCGGGAAGCCCTCTTGGCGCGGCAGACGCACTTGCGTCCTGCCAGTGATGCTCCAGCCCGGCCATTACTACCGGGCTGGCATCAACTCCGAAAGCTACCGAGGCTTCCGGAGCGTGGGCGGCGTCCCGGCCGCACTCTCGGTGATCTACTTTTGCACGCGCGGCGCCGGTAGAGCGCTCGAGGAAAAACTCGTCAGGCCGGTAGTCGTTGCCGCCGTGCCGGCTAACGGGGCCAAGGATGTCGATCCAGCTTTGCGAGCACTTCGCGTCACCTTCAACGTGCCGATGGGCTTTGGCTGTTCCTGCCTGGTTGCGGGAGCGTCGGTTCCAGGCACTCCCGATGGCGCCGAGCCCTATTGGACTGATGACCGGCGAACGTGCGTTGTGCCAGTCAAGCTGGAGGCTGGCAAGGAATACCGAATGAGCCTCAACGGCCCTTCGCATAATAACTTTCAAAGCGCCGCGGGCGTTCCGCTCGACCCGGTGCTCTACACTTTTCGCACGAGGAAGTAGGCCCATGAGTATCAGCATACACAGAGCCCGCCCCAAAACTGCAGGAGACAAGGTAACGAGTCTCTGTTCCGCTCCAAAGGGCCCGGCAAATCGCGGACTCGTTACCTCGTCTCCTACGACGGATCGTCCAAAGCCGACTGCGAGCCGGGGTGTGGCCGAGAAGCTTGGGGAGGTTGGCGATTTAAAAGTGGTGATTCGCGATTCGCGCAGGGAGCGGCGGCCCCGGTGGAGGGAGCGGGGCGGCGAGCAGGCTCTCGGGCCTGTGGCGAGCAAACTTGGGGGCCAGGGATGCGTGAAAATCACGCGTTTCATGCGTGATTTTCACGCATTTTCGCACGAGGGGCCCTCGGCCGAGTGCCAAAACCATGCGTGATTGGGCTTCCAACACGGCGTGGCATGAATGATGCCTGTGAACAACCGGAGTATCCAGTGCAAATGAAACGAAACGGTTTCACCCTCATCGAACTGCTGGTCGTGATCGCCATCATCGCCATCCTGGCGGCGATTTTGCTCCCCACGCTCAGCCGCGCCAAAATCGCCGCCCGGAGCACGATGTGCCAAGGCAACCTTCGGCAGCGGGGCATCGTGATGAGGATGTATGTCGATGATTTCAGATTCTATCCGCCCTACGTCTCCTGCGACGGGCACGTCGAGAACCTCACGGCGACCGGCCTGTGGGACGTGGGCAACCCCAGGGTCGCCCGGCGCTGGAACTGCGACCACCGGGCTCGTTCCCAAGACCTTGTCGAATTCAACTTCCCATGAATGCTCATCTTACGAATCGGTTGCCCACGGCAGCAGCCGTGCTCCTGCTCGCAACCCAACTAACCGTCCGCGGCGCGGACCCGCTGGACCAGTGGCAATGGCGAAACCCCCTCCCCACAGGCAACTGGGTCGGAGGAGCTGCGTACCTGAACGGCATGTTCATTGCCGTTGGGAACGGAGAGACGGTAATGACGTCGGCGGACGGGCTGCACTGGACGAACCAGAACTCGGGCACCATGTTTGAACTCGATGGCATCGCCTACGGAAATGGGATTTACGTGGGCGTTGGCATAGGCCACCCGGCCTTGGTCGGGGGCGGCTCTTGGGGCGCGATCATGACTTCGCCAGACGGCGTCAACTGGATGCTGCAGCAACCGCCGCCGGACGTCTCGGCGCTCTTCAACGTCGCCTTCGGCAACGGCACCTTTGTGGCAGTGGGCTCACGCGCGATTTTCACCTCGGCGGACGGCTCCGACTGGGTGCGCCAGCAAGTTGCCACCAACGCGGATCTAATCCTGGGCATTACCTATGGCAACGGCCTTTTTGTCGCTGTGGGAACCCAGTCGGGCTTTGGATCCGGTCCGCTCATCCTGACCTCCCCGGACGCGGTAAACTGGACCGCGCAAGACGCCAACGTCCCCGGCAGCCTCTATGGAGTGACTTATTCAGACGGCGTGTTTGTGGCCGTCGGTGGAGCAATTCTGACTTCCACTGACGGCGCAAACTGGACCAACCGGGAGTCGGGACATTCAACCTCGTTCTTCCAAGTCACATACGGCAATGGCACGTTCGTTGCGGTCGGCTCGAACGGCCTCATAATGGTCTCGACCAACGCCGTCAATTGGGCACAGGTCGCTTCCAAAACGTCAGAGAGCCTCTCTGCGGTCGCCTGGGGCGGCGGACGGTTCCTGGCGTTTGGTGGGTCCAACGCGAGACTCATTTCGAGCGACGGCTTGGCATGGACCAATCTCGCGGTCCAGAGCTTCACCAGCCCCTTCTGCGATGTCGCCTATGGAGCAGGGAGGTTTGTCGCCTTGAGTTGGGATTCACTCGCACCTGGTGGCGCTGTCGGCCACGTTCTCAGTTCGCCGGACGGCGCGCACTGGACACAGCAGCCTGCGTCTTCCATCCCGCCCTTTCCACGGCTCATCTATGGCGGCGGCCGGTTCGTTGCGGTGGGTGGCCAGGGCGCCACGATAACGTCCACAGATGGAACCAACTGGAGCACGGGGCATCCCGCTGTCGCCAAGTCCCTCTACGATGTCTGTTACACCGGCAACGGCTATCTCGCTGTTGGAGAGAAGGGCGCGATCATCCGCTCAACCAACGGGGCGTCCTGGACGTCGGTGGACACGGGCTACACGGGAGGTGTCTATAGCATTGGCTACGGCGGCGGCATCACGGTTGCCGGAACCGCCGATGGCGGCCTTCTGGTCTCAACGAACGGCTCGGATTGGAATGTCGAGAGCCTCGGCCTGGCCTTCGGTGCCGGCGGCATCGCCTACGGGGATGGGCGGTTCGTGGCCGTTGGGCTGGCGAGCCTCCTCACCTCAACCAACGCTATCAATTGGACCCCGGCGAATCTGGGCGCTGGCAGGCTGTGGCTGTATCGGGTGTGCTATGCCCACGGAACCTTCGTTGCGGTCGGCGCCTACGGGACCATTTACACCTCGACCAACGGCCTTGACTGGGTAAGGCGGAGCTCCGCCACCGAAAACGACCTTGAGGGCGTGGCGTATGGAGACAGGACTTTTGTGGTGGCGGGGTACAACGGAACAATTCTTCAGTCAGGCGAGCTTCCCTCCTGGGATTTGATTCTGGGGCCAATCGTCACGCTTGGGGACGGCAGCGTCGAGATCATGGTTGACGGCCCTTTAGGCCAAACCTGGCAGATTCAGACCTCAACGGACCTCCAGGATTGGTTCCCGCTGAGCAACGTGACAATCACGAGCTCCCCCATGCAGTTCATCGACCGAAGCGCGATGGGCGCCGGCCTGAGATTCTACCGAGCAATGAAATCACCGTGACATCCACAGGAGCAGTTTCCACGAAGCACAGACAAACATTGAATGAGCCGGAGGTGGGCCGCGGCCTGCGCTCCCGAAGATGGAATTGGGCCATCAGCCCCAGTCCCAAGACCCTGTCGAACCCTCCTTGCGGGAAGATTCACCTCTCGAATCGGTTAACCGTCGCCGTCGCTGGGATCCTGCTCGCAGCCCAGATAATGGCCCTCGGCGCCGACCCGCTGGACCAGTGGCAGTGGCGCAACCCGCTCCCGACAGGTAATTCGGTCGGCACGGTTGCGTATCTGAACGGAATGTTTATTGCGGTTGGCAACGGAGAGACGGTGATGACCTCGGCAGACGGGCTGAACTGGACCAACCAGAACTCGGGCAGCATGTTTGGGCTCAACAGCGTCGCCTATGGCAATGGAACGTATGTAACCGTAGGAACAGGCCACCCATTGTTGGTGGGAGGCGGTTCTTGGGGAGCGATCATGACTTCGCCGGACGGGGTCAACTGGACCTTCCAGCAGCCGCCTCCGGATGTCTCCGGGCTCGACAACGTGGCTTTCGGTAACGGCATCTTTGTAGCAGTGGGCAGCGGCGAGGGCCCGGCCGCAATTTTGACCTCGGCGGATGGGTCCGATTGGATGGCGCAGCAGATTGTCACCAACTCGGGCTCGCTCATGGACATCACGTATGGCGACGGTCTGTTTGTGGCTGTCGGAATCCAATGGTTTGCATCCGGTCCGCTCATCCTGACCTCCCGGGACGCCGTAAATTGGACGGCGCACGACGCCAACGTCCCCGGCAGCCTCTATGGAGTGACTTACTCCGACGGTACGTTTGTGGCCGTCGGGGGAGCAATTCTGACTTCCACGGACGGCGCGACCTGGACCAACCGCCCATCGGGACATTCAGTCTCACTTTTGCGAGTGACGCACGGAAATGGCGAATTCGTGGCGGTCGGCTCGAACGGCCTGATAATGGTCTCCACCAACGCCCTCAACTGGGTCCAAGTCCCCTCCAAAACGTCAGACATCCTTTTTGGGGTTGGCTGGGGCGACGGCAAGTTTCTCGCATTCGGCTGGCCGAACGCGAGGCTCATCTCGAGCGACGGCCTGGTATGGACCAATCTTGCGGGCCCGAGATTCACCGCCGATCTCTCCGACGTCGCCTACGGGGCAGGACGGTTCGTGGCCTTCGCCAACGACTTCTCCGCGCCAACCGCAACCCGCGGGAGCATTCTGACCTCGCCGGATGGGGCGCAATGGTCGCAGGAAAGCTTGACCACTCGCCAATCTTTCAATCGTGTCATTTATGGCGGCGGCAGGTTTGTAACCGTCGGTGACCAGGGCGGCGCAATGACCTCCACCGATGGAACGAACTGGAGCGCGGGCAGCTCCGGCGCGTCCGTGGCGCTGCATGACGTCTGTTACACGGGCGCCGGCTACCTCGCCGTTGGAGACAAGGGTACGATCGTC
>JBJKSV010000252.1:0-2614 GCA_046703605.1 Limisphaerales bacterium | reverse complement strand
TGGCAGAGCTTTCGGTCGATTTTCTCCTGCGTCGGCCGGTCAAAATAGATCATGACATTGCGGCAGAATATCGCTTCAAAGGGCTCCGAATGGGTGTAGTTTTCAATCAGGTTGATTTGCTCAAAGCTCACTCGCCCGGCCAGGGCGGGCTTGACCCTCAACAGGCCCTCATAACGCCCGGTGCCTCTCTGAAAATACCGTCGCACCCACTCCGCCGGAACGGGATTGACGCGCTCCGTGGGATAAATCCCCGCCCGGGCTCGCTCCAGCACCTGGGTCGAGACGTCGGAGGCCTTGATCCGCCAGTCCCAGCCCATCGCTGATGGGTAGTGTTCAGACAAATAGCACGCCATGCTGTAGGCCTCTTCACCCGAGGAACACGCCGCGCTCCAAACCCGGAAGCGCTTTTCACCGCGGCCCAGAATCGCTGGCAGCGCCTCATGCACCAGGTAATCAAAGTGCTCCTTCTCCCGCATGAACGCCGTATAATTGGTCGTCAGGCACTCGACAGCGTGATGGAGTTCCTCTTCCGAGTTCTGCAGGTGGCGGCAATACCCGGCCAGATGCTCGAAGCCTTGTTGCCGCATCCGTTTGCCAAGGCGCGCTCGGATGAGCGGCTCCTTGCCGGGATGAAGGCGGATCCCGCAGCCGGTGTACACGGCCTCAATGATATACTGGCAGGCCTGGGCTTCGGAGCGAATCGTCTGCATGTTAAGCGGCTCTTCGGAGCGTCGAGCTTTCCATCTCAACCAGCGCCTGCGCGTCCAGTATCAGCCCGACCCGTCCATCGCCAAGAATGGCCGCCCCGGCCAGGCAGGTGCTGTGTCCAAACCCCTCTCCGAGACTCTTGATGACGACTTCCTGCTTCCCAAGCAGGCGGTCCACCAGCACGCATCGAACCCGATTGTCCGCCTCCACAACCAGAACAATGGACTCAGTCGGGTCCGTTGTCGCAGGGGCCAGCCCAAGATGCGCGTAAAGCCGCAGCAGCGGACAGAGATGGCCGCGGACGTTCACCATTTCGCCCCGCCCTTGCACCGTCGAGATCACCTCCGGCGCAGGTCGAAACGATTCCCTCACCATCAACGTAGGCAGGATGTAACGGTGCACTCCAATCCCAACGAGCAAGCCATCGATAATGGCCAGCGTCAGCGGCACGTAGATCCGCAACTGGGTGCCCTGTCCCGACGTGGACTGGATCTCGATCTTGCCACGAAGTCTCTCGATGTTCCGGCGGACCACGTCCATCCCCACCCCGCGCCCGGAGAGCTCCGTCACATTGGCAGCCGTGGAGAATCCCGGTGCCAGGATGAATTTGAAGACCTCCTCGTCGCTGAGGGTTGCATCCGGACGGGCCAGGCCACGCTCGAGGGCCTTAGCCAGAATGCGCCCGCGGTCCAGCCCTGCGCCATCATCCTGAATCTCGACCACGATGTTGCCGCCCTGATGCCATGCCGCGAGTCGCACACTTCCTTCAGGCGGCTTGCCCCTCGCCCGGCGCACCTCGGGCGTTTCGAGCCCGTGATCCACCGCATTGCGAATCATGTGGATAAGCGGGTCGCTCAGTTCCTCGACGATGGTCCGATCCAACTCCGTATCCTCGCCTTGGGTGATCAGACGAACTTGCTTGCCCAGCCGGGTGCCAAGGTCGCGCACCAGCCGGTGCATCTTCTGAAACGTGTTTCGTATCGGCACCATCCGCAGCGACATGGCCGTGCGCTGCAGTTCTCTGGAAATGCGTCCCAGTTGGCTCAGGTCACGCCCCTACCGCTCATCCCGCAGGGCCTGAACCTCCTGGTTCTGCACCACCAGAGACTGGGCTATGACCATCTCCCCAACCAGGTCCACCAGGCTGTCGAGCTTGCGCGTGTCCACCTTCACCGTAGTCGCACCGCCAGCGGCTCTGACCGGCTCGGATGCCTGTTCGGCTGGGTCTGGCTTCGGAACCGTTCGAGGGGCCGCCACTTCAGACCGAACCTGCTCCCCGGCCAGGGCCTCGGCAACCCGGCCCAGAAGGTCGCGAATGGGAACCGCGATCGGCTTTCCTGCCGAAGCCCCATCCAGACGCGACCGGATTTCACGGCTGAAGGACTTCAGCGCGTCGCCTCCCTCGAGCACCAGATTAATGATCGCAGGGCTCACCACCAGCTTGCCCTGGCGCGCCTGGTCCAGCAGAGACTCCAGCTCATGAGCCAGGTCCTGAATCGGAGTCAAATTCAAAAAACCGGCGCCTCCCTTGAAGGTGTGGAAGGCCCGGAAGATGGCGTTGAGCGTGCCCATATCGCCCGGGTTCTCCTCCAGGACAAGCACCCCCTGCTCGATATTCTGCAAATGCTCCTCCGCCTCGCCGAGAAACTCAGTTAGCAGCTCCCTGTCCTGGGGCAGGTTCAGCTCCAGTTCGGGCTCCGCCTGCTTGGCCCCAAGGGCTTCGCCGACGCCAGAGGATTTCTTCGGCGCCGGCCCCCTCTGCGGTGCCAAATCCGGCATTGGCTCAACTGGCAGGCCGGCCTCCAGCGCCGTCAGGGCCGGCTGCCACCAGTTCATCCACTGGTTCAACCAGTCAATGTCCTCCGCGGTGAAGCAGGCCTCAGATTCAAAGACCTGGTCGATAAGG
>JBJKSV010000251.1:0-10825 GCA_046703605.1 Limisphaerales bacterium | reverse complement strand
CTGCGCTCGCCTCACGCGCCGACAGACACGAACGGGCGGTCATCGAGACGTCCATCCAACCGCTGACGTCCAGGGCCAGGAGCACATTCAAATGAAGAGTGCATAGTGCATAGTGCAGAATGAAAAGCGCCGCTGCGCCGCTGGTCCGGCTTCATTCTTCACTTTGCATTCTTCATTCTGCATTTGTAGGGTGCGGGCGCGCTTGAGCAGCAGAGCTTCATCCTTCAGCTTGCGCACAACCAACTCGGCTGCCTGGCTGAACGGCTTCACCAGGCCGACGGCCGACATCTTGCCCAGGTTGCGCACCAGGGCGGTGAGCGGCATGCGCTGCAGCAGAGCCTTCCAAACCTCCCGCTCATTGAGCCACTGGGTCGGGATTGCTTCACGCGGCAGATCGAAGTCGTTGATCGGGCCAACGATCTCGCCCTTGCTCGAATCCTTCGATGATCACCGGCAGCTTGCCGGCCGCGGTCAGGTCTGCGAACTCTTCGGACCGAAGCGAGCCACGTATGACTTCGCCTCCAGGGCGGCATGTCCCCGCAACGCGCAATCTTGGGACGTCAGGATGTACGCCGAGTTCCCTGGACGACCGGCCAACTCCGCGACTTCGGCCCCGAGCCGCCAGACAACCGTACCCCCAGCGGCCTCACCAGGGGCGGCGGAAATCCTCTTGTATTGGCCGTACGCGTCATTCGACCAGTTCAGGTGCTCCACGCATTGCCTCTTGATCGCGGGCAGCTTGTCGCTCGGAAGGCTTTGAAGTACGGTGTTCACAGCGAGGTCTATGCTCCAATGCACAAGGCGGTTCAATATCTGGTACCGGGAAGCATTCCCGGCGGCTGCAAAGGCCTCTCTGTCCGTAAGGTGCAGGTAGAACCCATGAAACGCAGTGAAGACCGGAAACCACTCGCGGTCGAGCCCATACCTCGGCTGCTGGACGGCCCTGTCTTCAGAGAGCTTGCGGATGGCATCTGCGCCCTCCGTGGCCACCTTAAACAGCTTAACAGAGAAGGCTTCGATTAGCTCCTGTTCCCCCTTTTCTCTCTGCGCGCTAATACGCGCCCATCCCACTGGACCCATCGCACAGATCTGATAGCGATCGGGCCCGTTAAGGGCTTCCTCCCAGTCCCGGATCATCTTCCGAGATTGCTTTCGTTCCTTGAAGTACCTGACGACAGATTCGCAGCCCACGACCACTCCCCCAGGAAGGGTCAGGGGGACCTCGAGTATCTGTTGGGTCTTCGTCGGTTTGGGTTTCCGAAATGCCATATTATTGGAATCCTTTTGACATAATCGAGGACCTCGGCAGCTATTGGGAACGGGGCACCCTCCTCGGCAGCCGCTTCAGCCACGCCCTGCAATCGTGAGCCGACCCTGACAAACGTCTCCCACACCTGGTCGGTCATCCTCGCGGTGTCTCTAATCTCTACCAAGCTCAGAACGCCGACTTCCTCAACTCGGCCACTGATGGCCTCGTGGAGCACTCCGAGCACCAGGGGGCCGTGGGTGGTTTCGTCGCTGAATTGGCTGACCTCCTGGCCGGCGACGACGGCGCGCGCCCTTGTAGCTGCGCAGTTCGGGTTTGCGGGGAACCAGCATGGGGCCGCTGTCAACGGCCACCGCGCCGCGGGCCACGGATTTGAGATCGGTGTCCCCAGTCATGGAACGTGTCCTATCACGTATCGGCGCTTTGGTCAAGCGTTCGCCCTGTGCTCAAAAGCCTCCAAAACAAGGCAGGCGTCCGAGTCTCCGGTTGCGTCGGTGACGGTGCTGGCGGATTCCCGCCCCGGAGCCGCAAACCTGATCAGGGGCGGACTCAGAGATGGCTTGCGATGAACTCCTGTGGACCAATCGGCTGAGGTTTGTATCCGCTCGAACGCAGGGCGTCGAAATGACGGTCGCTGTTCAGAAGGAAGTCCGCTTCCACCGCGATGGCGCAGTCCACGAATTTGTTGTCGTCAGGGTCCTCCGTAGGGATGCCGGGCGCGGTGTAGTGCGATGGCCTCGCTCACTTTCTGTGGCGACAACTTGGACTGCGCGCGGTCTTGATCAAAGGCCGAATCCAACTCCTGACGGAGTTGCCCCACCTCGACTTGCAACAGCAACCGCTCCGCGGCGGGCAGCGCTGCTGTCGGCAGCCGGTCAATTTTATCGTGCAACGCCTTGCGGAGTTCTTGAGCCTCCGCCTCGTTTGCAACCATCTCAGGCATGACTTAATTTTACATCCCTGCCGAGGCAGCCGCAACCGTTTCCGCGCAAAGCCGAAACCGACATTGCCGCCTTGTTTATGGTTTAGAAAACAACCAGAATGACCGACCAATCATGATCGAGAATCTCTTTGCCAATTCGGGGCTCTCGCTGGACCGGCTCACCCGCGACTGGCGGTGACCTTTCAGAATCTCAAAACCGACAAAATCCTGAAGCAATTGGTGGATGGGATACTCGATTTCGGAGTGGTCAGCCGGTTTGAGGCCCACCCGGTGTTGGTCTCGGCGTTGCTGGGGAAACTCGAGTTTCGCCTGTTTGCACCTGCCGCACTGGTGCCCGCCAACGAACGGTTGAAGCTTTCCTCGGAGATCCTGGGCCAAACGCCGCTGGCCATGCCAGGCGGCAGCGCCGGTATTCGGCAGGCGATTGAAGAGGAAGCCCAGCGGGTAGGGGCCAAATTGAATGTGCGCCTGCGTTTCAGATCCCACCCTCAACCGGCCCAGGCGGTGGCCAGCCTTGAGGTGGGGGCGGTCCTGCCGCGGCTGGCTGAATGTGCGTTTGAGGGCAAGGCAGTGCGCACCGTATCGCTGCCTTTTCTGAGCCAGCGGGCGCTCGTCGCTGCTGACCTTGTGCTTCATGGCACGCTCGCCTTGGCCAGCCTGGAAGCAGAATGCTGATTCTGGCTTGGTTTTGACCCGCGCGTAGCCTAGAATGTTTTTATGGAAACGGCCTCGGTCATCGTCGAAGGCGGGCGCCAAATCGTCCGCTTGCCCAAGTGCGTCCACTTGCCGGCGACCGTTTCCGTCCGTCAAGAAGGTGATGCCGTCGTGCTGGAACCGGCAAGGTTGACGGCTTGGCCAAAAGGCTTCTTCGATTCCATCCACATCGCGGACCGCGCGTTCGAGCGTCCAGAGCAAGGCCAACTGCCGCCGGTCAAGAACCTGTAGGAGTGCATGACCCACCTCCTGGATACGGACACGTGCATCGGCGTGCTTCGGCAACGGGCCGGCATGGTGCAGCGGTTGAGCCAACTCGCGCCAATGGACTGCGCCGTTTCGATGGTTACCGTCTATGAATTGTTTTGCGGCATTGAGAAAGCCCAAGACCCGGCGAAAGAGCGCCAGAAAGTCGAACGCTTCATTTCCGCCATCATCGAACTCCCGCTTGGCCGCGCCGCAGCGGAGAGGGCTGCTCGGATTCGAGCCGACTTGGAACGAGGGGGCCAACCCATCGGGCCTTACGATTTGCTCATCGCAGGCGAAGCCCTCGCTACCGGCCTGACGCTGGTGACGAACAACGTTCAGGAATTCCAGCGTGTCAGCGGACTGAAACTGGAATCGTGGCCGTGAGCAAATGGCGACCAGTTCGTCCGCCTGGCTGAAAGGCTTCGCCAGCCCTGCAGCCGACATCCGAGCCTAGCTCAAAAGCCTCCAAAGCAAGGCAGGTGTCCGCGTCTCCAGGTGCATGGGTGACGGTGCTGGCGGATTGCCGCCCGGACCTGCAACCCTGATCAGGGGGCGGCCTCAGAGATGTCTTGCGATGAACTCTTGAGGACCAATCGGCTGAGGTTTGCATCCACTGGAATATAGGGCGTCGAAATGACGGTCGCTGGTCAGAATGAAGTCCGCTTCCACCGCGATGGCGCAGTCCGCGAATTTGTTGTCGTCAGGGTCCTCCGTAAGGATGCCGGGCGCGGTGTAGCGCGATGGCCTCGCTCAATTTCTGTGGCGACAACTTCGACTGCGCGCGGTCTTGATCAAAGGCCAAATCCAGCTCGCCGAGCACGGAGCCGGAGTTGGGCAAAGCGCTTGGCGGTCAGGGGCCGCTGTCTGCCGCGCACCGCCGGCGGCGGCATTTCAGCCAATTCCTGGGAGTCAATTTCGCCCCTTCCCGATGGCCTCGAAATGGGCATCCAAAGCCGCTTCGTAACGGGCCGCCTGTTTGGGGCCCCACTTTGGGAGGGTATAGAGCGCTATGCCCTTGAGGTCCTCGTCCGCAGCCTCGGTTAGCTCGTAATTGGACATCTCACTTGGCCACTTTGCGAGCGGCCTCGGCAAATATCTCCGACGGGGTTCGCCGGCTGATGGCGCCGGCCTGCGCTGCCCGGATACGGTCGTCGAGCAGTTCTTCCATCTCTTGGAGCGTGGCGCTATCGGCTGGCTCTCCGCCCAGCGTCGGTTCGAGGACGTAGTCTTTGATCGGCTGGCCGCGAAGAGCCGCCATGGCCTTCAACTTCTTGTGTTCGTCGTCCATGACATCAATCGAGATTCTGCTCATAGGTCCTTTAGCTTCTCGACAGAATATTCCCGGACCCACATTTGTGCAGGATGAACAAATGTGGGAAGCCGCGTCGGCCAGCCAGACCATGGTGCCGTTGGCGAAGGTTATCCGAAAAAGGAGTCAAACCATACTTTGGTTCATTTGTCATTCTGTTGCTCATATTCCCAAGCGGGTTTGCCCAGGAGATTCCGTCTCCCGGCGCTGCAGGTGATGGTGCAGCTTGGCATTGGCAGCCTTCGAACTGCCCAGGTGCACCCGTGCGGCTATCTGCTTGATTGTCAGCGTCGTCTCGCGCCTCAGCCGGGCCGCAATCTCCAACTTGTCCCAATCGCTCTTGCTCCGGTGAGCCAACTCCCGCTCCTTCCACCCGCGCCGCTGCAATTCCTCGGCGAGGATCCGTTCGGATACCCGTCGCCGCTGCCTTCGACCAACCGCGCTCCATAACTCCCGCTGAACATAACCGAAAAGCTTGTGCCGGTGGTTAAGCCGAATCGTTTAGGTGCTTTGCAGCCAGGCCATTCCGGGCACCAATGTAGGGAGCGCCGTAGGAGTAGCTGCGGGTGAGGCCGGCGGCGCTGGTGAAGGTCCAGAGGCGTCCGTCGTGATAGGAACCATCGGGCTCGTAGGTCCAGGAGTCCTGGTAGCTGTGGGTGGAATCTGGGTAGAGGGTCCGGGTGAGGACCTGGTGGTAGCCGTTGTTGGTATACTGCCCAGACCGCGGGATAGGATACAGTTTGCCGAGAGCCGTTTTGGCCTGGGGCGAGGCGCGAGCGAAGGAGTGTATCTGGGGAGACTCGACCGAGCTGGCAACAAAGCCCCAGGCCAAAACGGCCTCGGCCCTTTGGGTTGCAGCGCTTTTGCCTTGTGGCGTTGTTGCGCCTCGGGTCATAGAGCGCTGCGGCTATACTCCCCTCGGCGCGCCTAGCCACAAGGCAAAATCGCAGGCAACAAACTGTATCCTATCCGGCGGTCTGGGCAGTAATGGGCGAGGTGCTGGCTGCCGAGGCGGTACACGTCGGTCAGGTCTTGCCCGTTGGCGGCGTAGTAGTAGGGGCTTTGTCAACCGGCGTGAGGAGCTACCCCGTCTTGGCCGCCACGAGCAGCAGTTCATCGCCTGCGTTCGGGTCCCGCGCCAGAATTCTGCGTTGCCTAAGTTGATACGCGATGCCGCGCAAGAGATTGGCCGGCTTGCCCAACTCGCTCATTTCGGCCCGGCCCTTGACCCGGATGGAATGGCTCAGGGCGCCATAGACCCACGCACTGCGCACGGTTGTATCCAGGCGCTGAACCCGCAATCCCGCTTGCTCCGCGGCGCGGCGGAGGGTTGCCGGCGAGAACAGAACGAGATGCCGAGGCGGATCGAGATTCAACCATGCCGAGCCAAAAAGCCGGTGCCCCAAGCTTTCGGTGTTGGGTGTAAGAATGACCAGCGTGCCACCGGGCTTGAGGACACGGGCGCACTCGCGCAGCAAGCCCAAAGGGTCATAAACGTGCTCGATGACATGCGCCGAATGTACCGCGTCGAACCTGTTGCCGGGAAACTTCTGTGCCTCCAGACTGCCCAAATGCACCGTGACCCCACGACGCCGCGCCGCCTCCACAGCGGCGGGGTCCACTTCGACCCCTTCAACCTGCCACCCCAGCGATTGCATCCGAGCCAGGAGCACCCCGCTGCCGCAGCCCACGTCCAGCACCCGGCCCTGGCCGGCGGGCGCCGCCAGGTGCATGGCGGCGGCGTCTAGTTCGTCGCGCCCCCCTGGATGCAGCAGGGCCAAGGGCGAGAACAGTTTGAGCCAGGCCGGTCCAACACCTTGCGTGTAGCCAAAACGGCGGCCCAGGTAGCTCCGCCACACTGCCCAGCAAGCATCGCGCACAAGACTAGGACCAGGCTCCGGTTGGCTATGCGTGTAGTATCCCTGGTAGGCCTTGCCAATGTCTTCCTCAACCGGCACTGGATCGAGCCAAATCAATCCGCATCCGGCCCGCTCGCACCTCCTCAGGTTCCATTGGCCGGGGGCGGAAAAGGAGCGGTCGCTCATCTTTTCATACAGGAGCGCGCCCGCCCCGCCGCAAAGAAGGCAGCTCGGCGCGGGCCGGCTTCGGATTACGTTCTCGCTGTCAGACTCCTTCATTGGCCTCCCAGTTCCGAGCGCGCCACCAGTGGATAGTTCTCAGGATGTTGGATTCGATCGAGATCAAGATCCACATCCAGTTCCGGCCAATGCAGATGCTCCTTGTGCAGGAGTTCGACGCTAAACAATTCATCCAGACGGGCTCGCCGGAACCACGGAAAGTGGTCGAAATCCAAGAAATACTCCTTCTCGTTAACCATCAGCCAGAAACCGTGAGGGGAGACGTTAAGGATCTCAGCGGCGGAAGTGGCGCTGCCAATGTTGCCTGATTTCATCTTTACGTTCCTCAATTATACGAAGCAGCTAGGTCAACTCCACCGCTCTCAATCCCTTGCTCGTGGCCAGCTCGACTCGCGGCTCAAGCCAGAACTTCGCCTCACCGTCGGGTGAGAATACGTGGACATGGCATCGCGGTTCCTCTCGAGAGAAGAAAAAGAATCGATACTCGCGATAACGAAACACCGTCGGCTCACCCTTTCAATCTACAAAGCGGGCTGAAAAGGGGCAATGGCAGACATTTATAGCCGAGGATGAACGCCAACGGCTGTGGACAAAGTCGTAGCGCCGACTGGTAGTCGGCTGTATCGCCGGTGGGCAACCGGCGAAGCAGCCGTCCCTCATCACGCTCTGGACGCCGAAAGATCGACTTTCTCAGTGGCCGTGGATGAACGCCACGGCCAGTGCCAAAGTCGTCGTAAACTCAGATTTCCAGTAACATTTTTCGGGTTTTGCTTCTGAGGATCCTATATGAATACAAACGAAGTGAAGCCAAGCGAAGCCGGAACATGTCCGCAATGTGGAACACCGCTGCCCCCGGGCGCCTTGGGAGGGCTTTGCCCCGCCTGCCTGCTAAAGCAGGGAGCGGCTACGGATACCGGCCCCGAGCCGGGAGGCAAGCCTTTCGAGCCACCGCCTGTTGCCGAGGTAGCCCGGCTCTTTCCGCAATTGGAGATCCTCTGCCTTCTTGGAAAGGGCGGGATGGGGGCCGTCTATAAAGCGCGCCAGCCGGCCTTGGACCGATTTGTGGCCCTGAAAATTCTGCCGGTGCAGGGTGGGGCGTCCCCGGGCTTCGCGGAGCGGTTCACACGAGAGGCGCGCGCCCTGGCGCGGTTGAGTCATCCCAATATCGTTGGGGTTCATGAATTCGGCCAGGTGGAGGGATTGCACTTTTTTGTCATGGAGTTTGTCGATGGAGTGAACCTGCGCCAACTCCAGAAGACGGGCCGGCTCTCGCCGCGCCAAGCACTGGAGATTGTGCCGCAGATCTGCGACGCGCTTCAGTATGCCCACGATGAAGGCGTGGTGCATCGGGACATCAAGCCGGAAAACGTGCTCGTGGATCGCAAGGGGAGGGTGAAGATTGCGGATTTTGGTTTGGCAAAGATTCTCGCGCGCGAGAAAGAGGACCTGCGCTTGACCGGTGAAGGACAGGTGATGGGCACGCCGCACTACATGGCGCCCGAGCAGATTGAGCACCCGTTGGAGGTCGATCACCGCGCCGACATCTTCTCGCTCGGCGTCGTTTTCTACGAAATGCTCACCGGTGAGCTGCCGCTGGGGAAATTCGCCCCGCCCTCCCGACGCGTGCGGGTTGATGTGCGGCTGGACGAGGTGGTGCTGCACGCCCTGGAAAAGGAGCCGGAGCGGCGCTATCAGCAGGCCAGCGAGGTCAAAAGCGCGGTGGCAGGCATTACGACCGGCCAAGCTGCCGGCTCGCCACCCCCCGCTGGAACATCATCGACGATTTCCATTCCCAAGTGGGCGGTGGGCATCGATTATCGCTCAGATACGCGACTCTGGGGCCTGCCGCTGCTGCACGTGGCCACCGGTCTGAACCCAGCTACGGGAAAGCGGCGCGTGGCTACGGGCATTGTCGCCATTGGCAATGTCGCCCGCGGCGGGTTGGCCGTTGGCGGGATCGCAATTGGCGCCATTGCGCTCGGCGGCTCGGCGATGGGCGGCATTGCGTTTGGCGGTTGCGCCCTTGGTTTGGTTGCCATCGGCGGGCTGGCGCTGGCATTGGCGGCGGCGTTTGGTGGGGGCGCAATCGCCCCGATTGCCATGGGCGGAGGTGCCGCGGGATATTGGGCCTATGGCGGCGGGGCCTGGGGCGCACATGTGCTGAGCGGCCTCGTGGTTGACCCTCGCGCTTGGGACTTCTTTCAGCCCTGGGCCGAGCCTTTGCTGCATTGGCTCTTTGTCGGTGGCTTGGCGTTGGCTCTCGGGACCATGCTCGTGGCCATCCCTGTGACCGTCGCGTTGCCAGGCTGGTTAGCGCGAGATCCAAAGGCGCTCCAAAGACCCCGTTTCTGGGGCCAAATTGGCTTGGCCTTGGTGCTCGCGGTGGGCGTGGCGGCACTTATGGCGCTCCGGACGCGAAGCAATCTCCCGCGAAGATACCTCATAACCGGCCGCGTCACCGATGCCGAAAACGGAAAACCCTTGGCCGGAGCCAGCGTCACGGTTAGCCGGGTGGGCGCGTTGAACCCGTTCCGCCAATCACACACTGACACGAACGGCCAATTCATCCTGGTGCCTCCGGCACCCGGAGGCATCACTGTAGCCGGGCTGATGGGCTACTGTGCGGCAGTAGTGACCATCAGGCCTGGCATCTTTGACAGCAAACGGCACGCGCGACTGGAATTCAAGCTCCTCCCTTCTTCGTCTCCGCCCTGGTTCCCCCCTCTCACTGCGGGCCAGAAACCCGACCCAAACAAGATCCGCGAAGAGGCGAACCAGATGAGGGACAAAGGGCAGTACCACGCGGCTCTGGAACGTTACTTATGGTATTGGACGCACGCCGTGTCTTACGACCCGGGACTTTCGGCGGTGCGGCGCTCCTTTCTACTCGCTGATTGGTTTGAACTGGCGCAGCGCTACGCGCAGGCAAAACAGGAACTCCTGAGAATTCGGGCGCAAGACATCGAGCGCCTTCTGCGGGGGAGCGGCTCCTTCGATCTGTTCATGGACCTGGCAGCCATCAATGGATATCTGCACGACGAGGAATCCACTTACCAGGTCTTCGAGAAAATGCGGGAGCGCGACGCGGCCGTGGCGCAGCAATGTTTCTTCGCTGCAGAGCCGTTGCTGGTGAAACACGGTGATTACGCGCTCTGCCTTAAGTACCTTGCCGACCCGGAATCCGCATTCAGCCAACTCCGCTACTCGTGGGAGACGGAAAAACGGTTGGAGCAACGTCAGGAGGACGTCGCAAAGTTGACTAAAGTCCCCGGCTTTCATCCGCCTATTCCGCCCAAGACCGCGGACCGCCGTTTTGTCGATCAAACCCGCCAGCTCATCCTAATCCTTGTGAAGACCGGGCATAAGGAGGCCGCCGAGCAGATCCGCGACCAAGCATTCGCGTTGGTGGCCGACCCGCGCTTGAAATCCGCCGTGAGCGACGCAGAAAAAAACCCGGTGCCGCAATGACGACCGGTTCACGGACACCCGCTCCAGGTCACGGATGCTCGACGCCGTCGTCCTCGACCGATGTTTTTGCCACAACCCATTGGACGGTGGTGTTGGCGGCGGGCCGGCGCAGCACGCCGGAGGCCGACCGCGCGTTGGAAGAACTCTGCCGGATCTACTGGTATCCGCTCTACGCCTTCGTCCGCCGGCATGGGTATTCGAAAGAGGACGCCGAAGATTTGACTCAGGGATTTTTCGCCGGCTTTCTCAGCCGGAACTGCCTGGAAGGACTGAGGAGCGAGAAAGGGCGGTTTCGCGCCTTCCTGCTGGCGGCGCTCAAGCATTACCTATCGAACGAAAGGGACCGCGCCACCCGGCAAAAGCGCGGTGGACGCGAAAAACCCCTCTCATTGGATTGGCGGGATGCGGACACGCGCTACCAGGTCGAGCCGGTGGACCGGCTCAGCCCGGACAAACTCTACGACCGGGCGTGGGCCATGATGTTGCTGGAGAAAGTCGTTGGCCGCCTCCGGGAGGAGGCGCTCACCGAGGGCAGGGGAGCGTCGTTTGAAGTTCTGAAGCCCTTCCTCATGTTCGAGCGCGGCGCCATTCCTTACGCGCAAGTTGCCGCGGAACTGCGGTTGACTGAAGGCGCCGTGCGCGTGGCCGTTCACCGGCTGCGACATCGCTATCGCGAGATCCTGCGCGCGGAAATCGCCCAGACCCTTGCGGACGCCTCAATGGTTGATGAGGAGTTGCGCTCTCTCTTCAGCGCATTTTCGCTCTAGCTCGAACAT
>JBJKSV010000250.1:0-6078 GCA_046703605.1 Limisphaerales bacterium | reverse complement strand
GTCGTAGCAAGTTCCGTGCGCTTGGTCGTGAAGGAGGGTTTTCGCGAGGTAGGCGGGACAGTCCGGCAGGCTGGCACGCACGCACTTGTTAGAAGAGCAGACCTGGCCATAATACCTCAGCAAGTTGTGCGCTTCGGCCCACGAGGGAGGTCTCGAGTCCAGCTTGACGGGAATTGAGAACTTAAAATCCATCAGTTCCGAATATCGATCGAAGATGAAGGGGGAGTCTGAGGCCGACGGAGGCAACTCCAGGATGGAGGGGTTTTGCACCTCTACAACGCGGCGCAGAGAGACGCGAATCCGATGGTGGTTGGACGCCAGCCAACTATTTAGCAGAATAAACGCGCATATTCCCCCCCAAGCAGCCCAAAAGAGCGGCTTGTTGAGCCGCCCGCCCTTGGTCCGGGCACCTGGCGGCCTGATGTGTGCCACGCCAGAGAAAATCACTTCCTCTGCGTTACCGCGATAGGGTCTTTCCTCCATATCTACGGCGTCTCATGCAAGTTGCGCAGCTCATCCTGGTTGGAAGCCTTTACAGACCACGGAAACCAGCGCTGTGGAACAGAGCTTGCTCCGGAACGACCCGCCTCACGCAGCAGCCTGGCGTAACCCTCCTTGTGAAGCGCGAAGTAATCCCCCCCGCAATTTCGAACCGAGTAGCCGCGATCCCGCAAGAGCTTGCGCATGGCCACCTTGTCGGGTCCGGGAACGTGTTTGTATTCGACGAAGATCACGGTTGGCAAATGCCGGGTGAAATCCATGGATTTGAGCACTTCGTAGTCATGGCCCTCAGTATCAATCTGCAGGAGGTGAAAGTGCGGCACGCCATTTCGAGATAAAACAGCGGCTAGGGTGCTCACTTCGACGGTGCATTCAACTACAAAACGCTTTGCTTCCGCATTTAGCAATTTCATCAGGTGGTTCTTGTCGAACGAGCCGATTTGCTCCCTCCATTCTCCTCGGCTGGGCAGATTCTCGCGCGCATTTTGGCCGACATAATAGAAGGCGGCTTGCCCGGGCGGGGTGCCAACCCCAACCTGCGCTAGGGCGAACCTTTTCGTGTCGTTGAAGTTCCTTTTGAGGCGCTCGAAACAATATGGCACGGGCTCGATGAGCAACCCCTTCCACCGTGTATCGTCCAACAAAAAGCCGGAGCAAGGATCTCCCGTGACGCCGTCGTTTGCCCCGACCTTCACGAAAATGGGCTCCGGGGTCAGGTTCGACAAGCTCAAGCAGAACCTGCGAAACCGCTTACGTTCCAGGGCGCGGACGAGCGAGACCCCGCCCTGGAGCATTGGTATGCACCGCGCCACCTTGGCTATGACTTTGCGCAGCCTCATAGGCACTGCCAAAACGCTTTGAACATTCAATACTCCGGGGCTGTCAGTTGCGGTTGCCATCCCCGATCCTGTCGTAGATGCCCTCCAGTGTGGCGTTTCGCACGGAAGGGCTGAAGCGTTCGTGATAAATGGCCAGAGATTCTTCCTGCTGGCGGCGCCGCAGTTTGGGATTGGCGATGAGCAGTCGCAGATGCTGTTCGAGTTGCTGAGTCATCGAGTCTTCAATGGCCTCGAGCTGGCGGGCCCTGCGGGCCAGGTCCGGCTCTTGCAGGCATGCCAGGCGTCTGGTCTCATCCAATGGAAGCTCGATGAGATAGCCATTCCTGCCGTGTGTGACTTGCTCGGGACCGGCAAACTGATTCGTGCTGATAACCGGAAGTCCACACGCCATGGCCTCAATGACAGCGTAGCCAAAGCTGTCGCTAAGCGTGGGTAGCACGAACACATCCGCGGCGGGATACCAACGGTTTACCAGTTCAGAGGTGGAAATATGTTCGTGCCAAGTCACGTGAGGCGTCATGGCCAGCTCCGCGCGAACTCTTGCGACTTCCGCTGTATCCGCGTGGGTTACAAAGTCAGCCCCTTGCATGCTGGACACGATCTCGAGCCGGACCGGTACATCCGGTGCGATCGCCTTGAACGCGCGCAGCAATGTTCGCCCGCCCTTTCGAAAGAACTCATTGCCGACAAAGAGTATCGTGAAGGGGGAAGACGCGCTGCGCTCCTGAACTGGACGCAGCCGTGGCTGGCGCACGGCCGGGTACACAACCTCAACCTTGTGTTGAAAAACCGATGCGCAAAAGCCGTTCTTTGCTGCTTGAGTAAAGAAAAGGTTGCGCGCGGCCTGGCTGAGCGGAAGGATGGCGAGACAGTCACGTGAGGCAAGTCTGTCCAACCCCCACGTCCAGGCGCGTTTGTCCCCAAGGCCCAGGCCTCCCATAAAGCGTGGCAGATAAGATTCGAAGGAGACCACCCACGGCCGATGGTTCAGCACGAGATAGTTGAAGGTATGGATCAAATCGACTCTAGCAAGGGGATTAAAATATCGCACCCAGTCTCTCCACTGCTGAGTTCCAGGCAGCGCGCCCGGACTCACTGATATGACCTTCACGAACTCATGCCCGGAGGGCGGAGCGTCGCCGCAGATCGCCCGGTCCACAGAATAATTTGCCTTGTGGAGGCCGATTCTCATGAAGGTTATACCTTTTCTTTCATCAAAGCACCGGCTTGATCAATCCGCTACATTGTGGCATGGAAAGCGATCATGATGGAAGCGCCGGCTGGCAAATAGAGCGTCCGAGTAGCTCGCCAGATGAGACGCGTAGCCCGCTTCGTAAAAGGACACGAGGAGAAAGTCGTTCTCAGACAGAAAGGCCAGCAATTCGTGCAACGGCGGCGCCCCTTCATACCTCCGGGCGAAGTTAACCTCACAGAAGATCAGGCATATAGACGCGCGTTCTATCATGGCTTGCGCTCCCCTCAACACCTCCAATTCGTATCCTTCGGTATCAATCTTCAGAATATCGATCCTGTCGGCCCGCAACTCGGTGCAGATATCATCTACGGTTCTAATCTCCGTCTCACATGTGCCTTGGATCGCCCCATAAGCCGACTCGGTCCTGCGATAAAACGAATTCACTTGCGAATGCGCATAAGAATGGAGCTGCTGACTACCCGGACGCGCTCCCAGTGCACAATTCCACGGCGTCGCGTTGGGCTGATTCCGAAGATTTTGGCTGAGGGCCTTAAATGTTGAGGGAAAAGGTTCAAACGAGTGGACGCGGGCCCGAGGAAACTCATGGAGCATGCGGCCTACCGTTTGGCCCGTATTCGCGCCAACGTCAAAAATCACTGGCTCAGGGCGTTTGCCCAAATAATATTTCATGTCGGAGAAAGGATCTCTTCCCAACTGGTCGGGAGGACACCGCGAGATATCCCACCCCAGCTTCCGAATCATGCGGCGAATCCTTTTTGAAATCGTCAGTCCCATACATACTGAGTGTCGTATGCGCCTCGATCTGGCTGCGAGGCGGCTGTTTACCAAGATGTGCCCTGATAGTTCCGCGATCCCACCAACTCCGGAACGCGTGTCAGGTCCAGAATGGAATGCCGCCCATCTCCGTTCCTGAGCTTTGCCCAATCCGAGATGGCCGGCGTGCGATGCCCAACAATCAAGAGTTGTCCGAAGTCTTCCAGCGCTCTGAAATCGCTCACGAGGTAGCGAACCAAGTGCGGCAGATGCTCGTCGATGTATGCCTTGTTAGCGCCCGTGAGCTTGTGCAATTGGATGTTCTCGTCCAGAATTCGCAGTTCAATTCCCTTGCCGATGAGCCGTTCCACCAAGGAAACCAATGGACTCTCGCGCAAATCGTCGGTGTCTGGCTTAAAACTCAGGCCGTAGATGCCCACCCGCCGCACGCCGGACGACAAGACTCTGTGAAACACGTTCTCGATGAGGGCCTGGTTGCTCTCGGCAACGCTTTCAATGACCGGCAGCTCCAAATCATGATGTCTTGCGTAATAGGTCAGGGCCCGCAGATCTTTCGGGAGGCAAGAACCCCCGAATGCAAATCCAGGCCGAAGATAGGCCACTGAGATGTTGAGCTGATGGTCCTTCAGGAAAATCTCCATTACTGCGTGGCTATCCACACCGGCCGCGCGGCAGACGGCACCGATCTCGTTGGCGAACGCAATCTTCAACGCATGCCAGGCGTTCGAAGTGTATTTTTCCAATTCCGCAACCGCAGGGCGCGTTTCAATGAAAGGAGAGGGCAGATGTCCGTACAGTTTCCTCATAAGTGCGACCGCGCGCGGCTGCTCCGCCCCAACGACGATCACCGGCGGGTTTTGATAATCCTTAATGGCGGTTCCTTCGCGCAGGAATTCAGGATTGAACGCGGTGTCAAAATCTTTGCCCGCGTGTTTGCCGGAACAGCGTTCCAGCCGAGGGGTTACGAGGCCAGCCATACTGCCCGGCAAAAGCGTGCTCCGCACGACTACCAGGTGGCCGGGACCACGCTTGGAAAGAGCCTCTCCTATCTCCTCGCACACGCGCCCTACGAAGCTCAAGTCGATGCCCCCTGAGTCCTCGCTCGGAGTGCCGACGCATACCAGAGAAATATCGGTGGAAGCGATGGCGGCCGTCACGTCAGATCCAGCCGCAAGTCTCCCGCTGCGCACTCCTTCGGCGATCAGCGCGTCCAGCCCGGGTTCGTCGATTGGGGCCTTGCCCTCTCCAAGAGCTTCACGCTTGACTTTGGAGACATCGATACCGATGACGCGGTGGCCTTCCTTTGCCAGGCACGCGGCGGTCACACAACCCACGTAGCCCATTCCAAAAATGGACACTCTCAGACTCTCTCTTGTCTTTTCCATACAGAGCATTTCACGGGATGGACGACAAACAACCAACGCTTTCCGCCGCCTGGCTCGACCTCACGTTGGCCTGCCGGCTAAAGAAGCGGGCCTCAAGCTCATCTCGAACCGCTCCCCCGCGAAGGCGCAACACCGTGAGGACAACGCGGGTGAATCTATAGATAAGCTTCAGATTGCCGGTGCTTAGAAGGAGTCGGTAGCCCAGGCGCATGGCTCGAGGACACGGAAGCTGCGGCGCCACATCCTCGTACAGGATGCCCGCCCAATAAGTCCACATGGATTGCTTCGTACACGGGTCCGGCTCGTTGTCTATCCACAGGCAGCCTAAAGCGTAGCGGCCCAGCGCCCAAGCGCCTCCATAATACGCGGCGACATCGCCCGCGCCATTTTGGTTCAATGCCTGCATCATCTTGTCATGCGCGGCCATAGATGTCTGGAGATAGGGCAGGCCCTTTGAGGCGCGCCGCGAGGCGGAATTGGGACTGATCCGGTAGCGATAACCAGAATAGGAAGTCGTAACCATTGAGCGGCTGCGGCTGAACCCGGCCATCGCGAAGACCGCGTCCTCTCCGAATTGAACCGGGAATTGCTCAAAGCGCAGATCCGAGATCCTGTCTCTGCGGAAGAGCTTGTTCCATAGAACCGACCTGACCTGTCGCGCCGCCCTCAACCGCTGGTTGGGCACAGTCAAATCGTAGAATCTGTTTGGGAGGTATCCGTGACCGACTTGCCTTTTCCGGGCGTCGTGAATGGAGAAGGAGCACACGACGAGATCAGCCTCATGCCGTTCGGCCAGGGTCAATAGGTTTTCGCATATCCCGGGCTCCAGCTCGTCGTCGGCGTCCGCGAATAGGACATAGTCTCCAGACGCGCGGGCGAGTCCGTCGTTCCGAGCGGCCGCGGCACTTCCGTTAATGGTTCGATGCAAAACGGTCATCCGGGGATCCCTTCGGGCGAACTCATCCAGCCGTTGCGGGGAGGCATCCGGAGACGCATCGTTCACAGCGATCAACTCAATGACGTGCAATGTCTGCCCCAGTACGCTGTCCAGGCAGGTTCCAAGCAGCTCCATTGGAGGACGATAAACCGGGATGATGATGGAGACGGCTGGTCTCACACGTTGTTGGCTTCTCCTGGAGCCTGCAGGCTCGAGACTTTTGTCCTTGGAAAAGGACCCGGTTCGTTGGTGAAACGGTCCGGAGAGAGCTTTATCAACCCTCGCCGTTCGTAATTGCGGGGGCGCCTCCTCTCCAGCAAGAGCTGGGGGTGGGCAGCGGCTGCGGCATGCAGATTCAGTTCCCTGGGCGAACAACCTTCCGAAGGTGGCTTGGAGACATGACAGGCGCGGAAAAGCGCCAGCAGG
>JBJKSV010000249.1:0-5675 GCA_046703605.1 Limisphaerales bacterium | reverse complement strand
AATTAAGCCGATCACCCAATGAAAATCAGCAGAGAGGTTGCTTAAGGGCTTGGGCTCCCGAACAAACCCCGAAGCGGAGCGAATCCACGACCAGCGATGCGGTGTCGCCACGCATCCAGCAGGACGGCGATGATGATGACGGCCCCAGTAGTGATGCGTTTGACGGGCTCCGAAGCGCCTACTTGGGCCAAGCCGGCCTGGAGGGTTGCAATGATAAGCACGCCGAAAAAGCTGTTGATGACCGAGCCGCGTCCACCCATCAGGCTAGTCCCCCCAATGACCACCGCGGCAATCGCCGAAAGTTCGAGACCGACGCCGGCGTTTGGATCGGCCGAACCGAGACGGGAGGTGTAGAAAACCCCAGCCAATCCGCTGAGCAGGCCTAGCAGAGCGAAAACCGCAATTTTGGCCCATTCCGGATTAACGCCGGCGAGGCGCACGGCCTGTTCGTTGGCGCCGATCGCGACAAGATAGCGCCCGAAGAGGGTGCGGGAGAGTGCCACCTGGCCGGCAACGATCACCAGCAGGGCGATGACAAAGGCGGAAGAAACACCGATGCCCCAGAGTGGTGTGGCGAGGCCTTCAACGGCCGTCCCAATGTATTTGGTTTGCGAGTTGGTCACCAGGTAGGCCAGCCCGCGGGCGATTTCCAGCATGCCGAGGGTTACGATGAAGGAGGGTATTTTCAACCGGACGGTAATGATGCCGTTGAACAGGCCCCCCGCAAGACCCACCCCAAGGCAGGCCATTACCGCCCCCCAAAAGGGCCAGTTCCAATCCGCCATCATGACCCCAAGCGCGGCCCCACTGAGGCCCATCAACGAGCCTACGGAAAGGTCGATCCCGCCGATGATGAGGACAAACGTCATGCCCGCGGCGATGACGGTCAGCCCCGGGATGCTGTTGGCCAGCACACTGAGTGTTCCGGTGCTCAGAAAATTGTGGCTGAGCGCCCCGAAAAGCAGCAGCACTCCCAGCCATATCGCCAGCATCGCCGCGCCTTCGCCCGCATGTCGCGTCAAATGCAGGCGGCGAACCGGCGAGACCGCGCTCGGGTTGAGAGAATGATCTCCCTCCTGGCCATGCGCCGCCTCGCTAGAGTCCTCGACTCTGAGAAGGTGTTGCTGACCCGTCAGGTTTCGTGGTGGCCGCATGGGACGTGTGCAGATTAATTGAGAATTGAGAATTAAGAATTGCAAATTGTAAATTGATGGCCAATCCACGTCGCTTGCGAGATCCAAGCAACGCCGCCCTTCCGAGCACCCTCCGAAGCGCGACTCAATTGAAAATTCTCAATTCTCAATTCTTAATTCTCGATTGTCGCTGACAAGAGCAAGCGGTCTGAGCGCCGAGTCGTTGATTTGTTGCGTCACGCCCATGATCGGTACTATGCTCGCCGCTCGCCGTCCAAATAGCCGCTGAAGGCCGCCTCGGTGATTTTCTCCTGCGTCCATTGGCCGGGCAGGAATTCCGCCGCGATACGGCCTGCGGACATGACGAGGATGCGGTCACAGAGGGCCATCAACTCGGTCAACTCGCTAGAAACCATTGCCACAGCTTTGCCTGCCGAGGCGAGTTCCCTCAGTAACCCATAAATCATGTCCTTCGCCGCCACATCGATGCCTCGCGTCGGCTCATCGAACAGCAGGATGCGGCAGTCTCGCGCCAGCCATCGGCCAATCACGACCTTTTGCTGATTGCCGCCGCTCAACTCGGCCACGCTTTGCTCCAAGGACGCGCAACGAACCGCCAAGCGCTGGCAAAAGGTTTGTGCCGTCTCCGTCTCCGCCTTGTCTTGCAGCCATCCGAGACCGGGGGCGTGTCGTCGCAGCGTTGCCAGGGTCGTATTGACCTTGATGGACTGTGCCAGGAGCAGGGCATCCTGCTTGCGATCTTCCGGAACCATGCCGATGCCAAATCGGACGGCATCCGCGGGCCGGCGGATGGCCAAGGGCTTCTTGGCATCCCCGAGGAATACCTCGCCGCCTTTCTTCGGATCCGCCCCAAAAATTGCGCGCAAGCTCTCGGTCCGGCCCGAGCCAATCAGGCCGGCAATGCCCAGAATTTCTCCATAACGAAGGTCGAAACTCACATCACGCACGCGCGGAGGGGCGCAGAGATGCCGAACGCGCAAGGCCACGTCTCCGGCAGTACTCCCGCCGGCGCTCTTTCTCTCAGGCAAATCGTGCCCCACCATCTCGCGTACCAGTTCGGAGTTGGTGACCTCAGCGGCGGAGTGGGTCGCCACGCGCCGGCCATCGCGCAAGACCGTGACACGCGTGGAGATTTGGCGGATCTCGTCCATTCGATGGCTGATATAGATGATGCCAACGCCTTCGCGTTGGAGCCGGCGAATGTTCTCGAAGAGGCGCTCGATCTCAGGGTCGGTCAGGGCGGCAGTGGGTTCGTCGAGAATGAGGACGCGGCAATTCAGCGCCAGGGCGCCGGCGATCTCGACCAACTGTTGCTGACCGACACCGAGGTGGTCCGCGGGCGTGGCGGGATCGAGGTCGGAAAGCCCCACGCGCTTGAGAGCCTGCAGTGCAAGGCGGTTCAGCTCCCCAAAACGGACAAACCCGGCGCGGCGAGGCAGCCGGCTCAGAAAGATGTTCTCGGCGACGGTGAGCGTGCCGATGACATTCAGCTCCTGGAGAACCATCACCACCCCGGCATGTTCGGCCTGGCGTTTGGAAGCGGGCGAATAGGGCTTGCCCCGAAGCAGGATCTTGGCGCTATTGGGCGGGGTTAACCCGCACAGGATGCGGGCGAAAGTGGATTTTCCAGCGCCATTGCTGCCGATGAGGGCGTGAACCTCCGCGGGTTGAAGCTCGAAGCTAAAGTCGGTCAGGACCGGCACATTGTAGCTCTTGTGCAGGCCCTGGACCTGGAGAAGTGGAGCGGCCGAGTAATCGCTCATTGGGTCACGAGGTCCACCGCGGTCGTGCGGTCCGCCGGAGGCGCCTTGCCACTGAGGATGTTCAGGGCCGTTTCGATGCCAAAGACCGCGAGTTGGTCGGCGTGCTGGTCGGCGGTGGCGACGACGCGGCCATCCGCCAGCAAGGGGTGAATCGCGGCGATATTATCAAAGCCAACCACCAGGACCTTTCCGGTCCTGCCGGCGGCCTGGATGGCGGCCACGGCGCCCAGGGCCATGTTGTCGTTGGCGCAGAGAATTGCTTTCAGGTCCGGGTGGGCGCTAAGCATCGCGGCGGCGACGTTGTTGGCCTTGTCCATTTCCCATTCCCCGCTTTGTACACTGACGATGTCCATCCCGGCGGCCTTCATGGCGTCCTCAAAGCCCAGGCGGCGCTGCTGGCCATTAAACGCGGTGGGAATCCCCTCGATAATGGCGACCTTGTCCCCGCGTTTGAGGTGCTTGGCGAGGGCTTCCCCCACTTTTCGTGCCCCGGCCCGGTTGTCAGGGCCAACGAAGGGGATGCTCAGGCCCGCCTGCTTGAGCACGCCCGCGTCCAGCTTGTTGTCGATATTGACCACCAGGATGCCGGCATCCCTGGCGCGCTTGAGGACGGTGACCAGGGCTTTGCTATCCGCCGGGGCAATGACGATGGCATTGACCTTGCGAGCGATCATCTGGTCCACCAAATCCACCTGCTCGGCAAGGTCGGTTTCATTCTTGATCCCGTTGACAATCAGGTCGTATTCGTTCGCGTGGGCGGCGTGGTGTCTGCGCGCCCCCTCGGCCATCGTGCTGAAGAATTCATTAGCCAGCGACTTCATCACCAAGGCGATTCGAGGACGGGTTGAGGCCGGCTCGCTCTTCCTGCAACCGGCGCCGGCGAGGATGAGGGCCGTCACAGCGGCCAGGAGGGCCGAGGGCATCAAACTTGGGCGGGAAGGTCGTTTCATCAAAATCAGGATGTCTTCCCCTGCACCATTTCCAAATTCCTGGTTCCAGTCAATGCCAAACCCGGCTCTCGACGCAAGCGGCTCCTGCGAGTATTCTGCCCGGCATGAGTTCCTTTCATAATGGAAAGCTCCCGGACGCCCAAGGCCATTTCGGCCCCTATGGTGGGCGATACGTGCCTGAGACCCTCATGCATCCCTTGTGCGAGCTGGAGGAGGAGTTTTTTCGCGCCCAGGACGACCCGTCATTTCGCCGCGAGCTGGATTACTACTTGAAGGAGTTCTGTGGACGCCCCACCCCTCTTTACCTGGCCGAACGGCTCACCCGCGAGTTGGGCGGCGCGCGGATTTATCTCAAACGCGAGGACTTGCTCCACACCGGCGCCCATAAGATCAACAATTGCATCGGGCAAATCCTGTTGGCCCGGCGGATGGGCAAGACGCGCGTCATCGCCGAAACGGGGGCGGGCCAGCATGGCGTGGCCACCGCCACGGTCGCCGCCATGTTCGGGTTCAAATGCGTCGTCTATATGGGCGCGGTGGACTGCGAGCGCCAGGCGCTGAATGTCTTCCGGATGAAGATGCTTGGCGCGGAGGTCGTCTCGGTGAAGGCCGGCCAGCAGACGCTCAAGGAGGCCATCAATGAGGCCATGCGCGATTGGGTCACCAACGTCCGCACCACGCATTACATCCTGGGCACCGCTTACGGCGCCCATCCCTACCCGGTGATGGTCCGCAATTTCCAACGCGTGATTGGCGACGAAGCCCGGCGCCAAATTCTCGAAAAAGAAGGGAGGCTGCCCGAACTCCTCATCGCTTGCGTGGGCGGCGGCTCAAACGCCTTGGGGCTGTTTTATCCATTCCTGGCAGACGAATCGGTCCGCATGATCGGGGTCGAAGCCGGAGGCGAGGGCATCGCCGCGGGCAAACACGCCGCCCGCTTCCAAGGCGGCTCCCTCGGGGTCCTGCAAGGCACCCGCTCCTATCTGCTCCAGGACGAAGTCGGGCAGGTCCAGCTTACCCATAGCGTCTCGGCGGGACTCGACTACGCCGCCGTCGGCCCCGAACACGCCTGGCTCCGCGATCAAAAGCGCGTCGATTACACCTACGCCACCGATGACAAGGCGCTCGAGGCCTTTATGAAGCTGGCCCGCTTGGAGGGGATCATTCCCGCCCTCGAATCCGCTCACGCCGTCGCCGAGGCGTTGCGCCGTGCCCCGGAATTGCCTAAGAACCACGTTGTCATTGTCAATCTCTCCGGACGGGGGGACAAAGACGTCTCGCAGGTGGCCAGGCTTTTGGGAATACAGGAAGGAACCGTACGCGTGGCCGATCGTGCGGTGGGCTGAGTCCGAGCGCGAACGAGTTGGGATCTTAGCCGGAGCACCGGCGTGATGAGACACACCTTCGTGGTGCGGATGTGCGAAGGCGATGATGGAGCAATGCGGCGGCGAAGACCACGCTGATGGCGAGCATCCAGACCGCTGATGGTTCTGGAACGTCTGAAACGAACGCCGACATCTCGTCGAAGAAGACCGTGCTACCCCCGCCTTGGGTGCCGCCCTGAATCATCATAGCGTAGAGCCTCGCGCCGGTCGCCTCCGACGGCGCAGTCGCGGTTACGGTCAGCGGGACCCAGGTGTCCGCTTTTCCGTAGAAATCCAGTCGAGCAGGAGAATCGACGTGGGCAACCTCACCGCCGACTGAGTTCGTAAAGGTGAATCTGAGAATCGCATAGAAGCCCACCGCCACACTGCCGAAACCGCACGATAGGTAGGCGTAACCCGCAAAGGAGATTACCAGACCCCCAC
>JBJKSV010000248.1:0-2837 GCA_046703605.1 Limisphaerales bacterium | reverse complement strand
ATGTGGATGCCCATGCCTGGGCCACTTAACGGAGGGGCAGCCGCCAGACCTCGGCCGTTGTCGGCGACGCTCAACTCAAGTTGCCCGAGGCGGGTATGGAAGCCGATGACGATGACGCTGGCGCGGGCGTGCTTGAGCGCGTTGTTGACGGCTTCCTGGGCGACGCGGTAGAGGTGGGTCGCGATGGTCTTGTTTTGGAGGATAACGGGATGGTTGGCTTCGAAGCGGCACCGCAGGCCAAAGCGCTGGCTGGTGGAGCGAGCCAGTTCCTCGAGAGCCGGGGCGAGACCGTCGGCCTCAAGGCGGATAGGGAAGAGGCCCCGCGAGAGTTGCCTCGACTCAGTGATGGCCTGGTCGAGGTAGTGAGCCATCCTGTGGGCGGTGGCGGCCTCGGGACGGCTGTGTTCGGTGAGGTGACGTTCCAGGGCGTTGGCGTCGAAGGCGAGGCTGACCAACTGTTGGCAAAGGCCGTCATGGATTTCCTGGCCGATGCGCGCCTGTTCGCGGTCGCTGATTTCCAACACCTGCCGCTGCAACCGAAATCGCTCAGTGACATCGGTCGCCACGGCGAGAGCGCCCGCGGATTTGCCGTCCTCGCTCCGAAGCGGGGTGAAGCGGCATTCAAAAACCGTGGAGGCCAATTCGAGAACCGAGCCGAGATGCTCGCCGGCCAAGGCCCGTCGGACGTTCTCGGCCATGGCGGGAAAGTCCTTGTAGGCCTCCGCAGCCTGGCAACGGACGTGTTCACCCGGTTTCATGCCCATGGCGCCAAGGGCCTGGCCGTCTTCAAAGGTAATTACGCCATCGGCGTCCACGGCGATCAGGGCAATCGGCGCGCTGTTAATCAAGGTGCGCAGGTGCGCCTCGCTGCGATGCCGCGCGGCTTCAGCCCGAATACGGGCGATAGCCCCGGCGGCCTGTGACGAAATCATTTCTATCCCCACGCGGGTGCGCGAAGGTATCTCATCGCTACGATAAGAACCCAGGTTCAGCATCCCCAGAACGGCCCCCTCGTGCCGCACCGGCACCACGACCAGCGCCCGCAACCCCTCGCTGCCCCAGAGCACCTCCAGGTTGCGCGGGATCTGATCCTGCCGCACAAAGGTCATCTTGCCCGCGCGGGCCAGGCGCGCCTCGGTCGTATCGGATTTGTAATGCGATACGCGGCTGGCAAAGGCGCCGGACAATCCCCGGTGCGCCTCCAGCCGCAACTCGCCGGTTTGGGCGTCCATGAGGTACATCCCCCCGCAGTCAATGCCTTCCAGTTGCACCGCGATGTCCAGCAACCGCCCCAGCGCGAAACCGAGATCGTTGGTGGAGCTGAGCGCCAGGCCAATGTCCCGCTCCGCCTGCAGCAACTCCTCGGTCAGCTTGCGCTCGGTGATGTCCTCCGCCACCCCCACCAACCGATACACGGCTCCAGCCTCATCCATCACCGGGAATGCCCGGTCGTGGACCCACCGCAACGACCCGTCAGGGCGGACCACGCGGTATTCCTCGTCGTACCCGCCTCGAATCTGCCGGTGGAGCATCCCGGCCATCACCCGCTGGCGGTCAGCATGGTGAATGGCCTCGAGCCACTCGCTCGGCGCGGCATAGAGCGCCGAGCAAGGCCTGCCCCAAACCGTTTGAAAGCCAGGGCTGACATATTCCACCACTCTCTTCATCGGATCGGTTACCCAAAAGACATCGGCGATATTATCCGTCACCTGTTCGAAAAGCTGAACCGCTTCGCGCAGCATCTCCGCCGTCTCCTGGTGCTCCTCGACTTCCTTCTGAAGCCGGGCGGAGCGTTGCGCCACTTTCCGTTCCAGGTTCCGGGCATCCTGACCGAGCCGGGCCGCCAGCCAGACCAAGGCCGTGAAGACACCCAACCGTGTCATCAGGTTGAAAAAGAGAATCCAGCCGGCAGGCGATGGATGACGGCCCGTCACTTCGCCAAGCCACAAAAGGGCCACCGCCTCCAGAGCGCAGACCAGCCCTCCCGGCGTGCCGGCAAACCAGCCGGCCACAACACAGATAAACAGGTAAACTAACTCGAGGCTCAACCCGCGTGGCGCCCTCGCATCGAGCCAACTTGCCGTCGCTATGATTAGGACGGCCACCACCGCTGTCGCTACTCGTTGAAACGGGCCAATCGCCTCGCCGAGTTGGACCCATTGCTTAGGCTTGAGACGGACTTTGCTCAACGGGCCTTCAGCCGTTGCCGTCCTACGCTGACCCGGGACTCGAACGCTCTTTTCCATACGCCGCCACGGGTGGAGCATACCAACCCGCCCCTTGGAACATGAAGCAAAATCGAAGCCAAGGCGGCGGCGCTCCGCTTTTGAAACCTGCGCGCAGGTCCTCGCGGGAGGCACTCCATCGTTCGGGCACCGGGCGCGGAGGATGCTGGCGGCTTAAGAACGTCTTTGACATGATCGCTGAGGAATTCGCGGAACGCGGCAAACCCCTTCCCGACGACGTCCAGCTTGCTGTCGCCCACGCCCGCTAAGGCGAAGGAGTTGACGCGCCGGGGGGGTTCTACGGCCCCACAGAGGGAAAAGCAGAAATCGGGAAAGTAGAAAACAGAAATTCCAGGGCAGACCAGAGGATGCAGGGTAGGCGGGCGGGTTGAATCTTCCGCAGCCTTCGGCAGCTTTCAGCAACCTTCAGCAAGCTACAAAAAGCCGAGAGCCGGGACGGAGAGAAAGAGTAATGATGGATGGTGGATGACGGATGAACGCGCAGGCGGAAAACATCCGACGACCGACAGCCAACACGCAACATCGAACAGCCCGGAGCCAAGCGGTGGAGGGGGGAGAGTATAAGTACCCCTCTGGAAAGGTTTCAACGTA
>JBJKSV010000247.1:0-5516 GCA_046703605.1 Limisphaerales bacterium | reverse complement strand
CCGGCCTACCTGAACAAACAGATCCATGAGTTCAGGCGGGATTTGCTGCAATTCAACCGGTTTCGATCCCAGTTCCAGTTCCAGCAGATGGCGCAGCCGCAGGTTGGGCTCGCGCAGGCAGTTGTAGGCCGCGTTCAATTCTGTGTAGGTTCTCTGCGCCGCGTCCCTCTCCTGGATGCTTCCTGGCCGAGCTCGGTCCGGGTGAAGCTGGCCGGAGAGGGTGAGGAAGGTTTCCTTAAGCAGACCAGGCTCCAGCCAGGGACGACGCGCCAGACCCAACAAGGCAAAATAGTCGTTCATGCCTCGAGGCGCTCGGTTTTCTTGGCGATGGACCTCAGGCGCTGAAACTCTCGCCGCACGAGCAACTGGTCGCCGCGTTCGGGTTTTTCACTTTGAATCCGCCATCAAGCGCCTCGACGAAATCCAACTCGCTGCCGGTGACGTAGAGGGCGCTCTTGGGATCGACGACTACTTTCTCCCCGCCGGTCTCTACCAGGATGTCGCGCATGGCCGGCCCATCCTGCAAATCCATCTTGTACTGGAGGCCGGAGCAACCACCTCCAACAACCGCCACCCGCAAAACACCCTGGGCCCGGCCTTGCTTGCTCAGAAGCGACTCGACCTTCTTCCCGGCGGCAACCGTCAACTTGATCAGGCGCTCGTCGCCCACTCGGAAGTTGGGCGGGCCGCTCGGCTTGTTTACAGTATTTGCTATCATTGCCAAATCGCAAAGGAACCTAACATCTCGCGCGGCACCGTCAATGCGCGCCCCACCCGCGTATGAACCATCCAGACTATGGCGCTGGGGCCCACGCCAAGCCATCGGCGCTCCTCCCGGCATCAATGAGCTTTTGGACCTTCCAATCCTTCAAATCAATGGCGGCGACCTTGCCGCTGGCGTCGCAGGAAACATAAGCCACAGCCCCATCCGGACGGACCAGGATTTCCTGGGGAAATCGCGGCACATCCAGGGTGCGAGTCAGCTCCATGGTCTCAAGATTTACCTCCCCGACCTTTCGGGCGCGGCTCATTGCCACCAGCAGCCATTTGCCATCGGGTGTAGCTGTGGTCCCATAGCCGATACCAGGCAGCGCAATCCAGGTCTTGACCTTATTGGAAGTGGTGTCAATAACCGCCAGGCGCGGTTGGGTCTGGTCGGCGGTGAATGCCAGGCGATTATCTACCGACAGAGAGATTCGCTGGGTCACTTTGCAGACCGGAATAACCGTCACGAGTTTTCTCGCCTCCAGATCGAGAACCGAGACCGTGCCGGGGCCGACATTGGCGGTGTAGCCGCGTTTTCCATCGCTACTGATCGCCAGCATGTGGGACTCCGGTTGGCCGGTGGGAATGGTCCCCACGATCTTCAGCGCATTCGGGTCGATAACCGTGACGGCGTCTTCCAACTCGCTTGTCACGTAGAGCAGCCCATTCGGGCCAAAGACGGCACAGTGGGGTCGGACCCCTTTGCCGAAGTTGATCGTCCCAACGATGCGGCGCGAGGCCAGGTCGATGACCCGGATTAATCGGCCATCTGTGCCGCGCCCGCCAACTCCCGAGTTGCCGTAGATCGGAACAAACGCCAGCTTACCATCCGGTGAAGCGGCAATCTCGTGGCCGGTCACGCCGTCCTCGGCGACCGTGGCAGTCTCCTTGCCGTCCACAGGATCGATGATGCCCATGGCCCTGTCACCCTTGTTCGCCACCAGAAGCAATCCCGCGGCGCCGCCAACGTGGTTTTGGGCCGCCGGAGCGCTATCCCACGGCCCAACCCAGATCGTCGCGCACACCAAGGCGCATAGGACTCGGAGACGAAGCAAACCGGCGCGCGGCGTCCCTTCCACGCGCGGAATGTGAGAAGAGGTTTGGCTCTTGTGGAACAGAGCCTGGCCGCATGCGTTTTGATTCGGATTCATGACCCGAACCATTCACCTGAACTGGCCCTCCGTCAAATGGCAAGATACAGCCTGTTACTTGATCTTAATCAAGACAACACCGTGGCGAGGCACTTCGGTCCGAAACTCGCCATTGTACTGTCCGAGGTCCTTTTGGCGCCAGAGGTCTCGGACGGTGTGGCGCCCAGCAAGGCCGAGGTCAGACCAACGCGCCGTGGCAGTGGCGCTGTCAGCGCCGAGGTTGAAGAGGCCAACGGCTTTGGAGCCGTCCGCCAGGTCTTTGGCCCAGATCTGTATCGAACCGGCCTGGGCGACGCGGCCGGCCTGGTGGCCGAGCGAGTCCTGATCGACGGCGAGGACCTCGTCATTGGAAAGGAGATTATAGGTGAAGGGGTCGAGCTTGGTCAGATCGCAGCCGATGAGAAGAGGGGCCGAGAGCAAACACCAAAGGCTGATGTGAGTATATTGTTCATTTGGCGTGAGCCGTGTGGGGCGGACGTTGGCGCTCCAGCCTACGTATCCCACCACGAGCATATCCGGGTCATTCCAGTGGCCGGGGCCGGCGTATCTTTCATGGCCGGCCTGGCCGAAGCCGATGCGCGACATGCTCGACCAGGTGTCGGAGATGTCTCCCGTTGTTCGCCAGCAGTTGCCGCCAACCTTGGCGCCCCATTCCCAAACGTTACCCATGCCGTATTGGCAAAGGCTGAAGAGGATGTCTCGGGGAACCTTGTCAAGTGCGGCGCGCATCACCTGGTAGGGTTTCATCAACTGCGCGAGATCCGGATGAGGAGCGATTCGCCCGTAGCTGCACCAATCATATATCAGGTAGTCGAATCCCCACTCCGCATAACGTTGCGCATCAAGCAACTCGTGCTGATAGCTGCCGGTGTGCCCGGCGCAGGTTTGGGGACCAGGCGAGGAATAGAGTCCTATCTTGAGGCCCTTGGAGTGGACATAATCGGTCAGTGCCTTCATGTCGGGGAACTTGTCGTTGGAGAGAATTCTGCCTTCGGCATCCCGCCCGGCTTCCCAGCAGTCATCGATATTGATGTAGGTCCAACCGTGGTTAATGAGGCCGCTGGAGACGACCGCGTCCGCGGCGGCGCGAACGTCTGCTTCATTCACACTGCAGCCGAAGGCATTCCAACTGTTCCAGCCCATCGGCGGGGTAAGAGCGATCGTGTCCCCGCAGACAATCTTGAACGGGCGCTCGTCTGTTCCGAGATCGTTGCTCACCTTGAAGGTAACTTCGTAGGTCCCCTTCGATTGGAGCACGCCCTGGATGATTCCGGTAGCAGGATCCACCGCCAGGCCCTCGGGCAGGTTCTCGACAGCGTATGTGAGGGGCGGCGTTCCGGTCGCCGGGATCTTGAACAGGAACGGATTGCCTGGACGTACCCCAAACACTCGCGCTCCGTTGATGTGTGGCCTGGGCGAAGCTACGGGCGTTAGCACAATTGCCGGCTCGCGGGACGCCGCCAGGGCCTCCGGCCTGCCCCGAGCCATCGAAATCATTGCGTCGGCCCAATCGGCATGATCGTAGGAAATGTCATCACCCCCATCCACATCCAGGACCAGCGTCTTGACTCCGTGAAGGCTGACCGACACCGGTTTGGCCGCGTCGCCGCCACGCAGCAACCCGCTTGTCCACAAGACCTTTCCGTCGCCAATCACTTTGAAAGTGACACTGCCTTGGTGGCCGACTTCGTCATCGACTCCAACCTCCGCGGTGAACCGTTGCGCCCTGCCGTTCAGGTCAATCCTGAACGTGCTGTTGGCATGAGTGCCGAGGCCGCGCTCGAATTTCGTTCCACCAATCGATAGCGTATGACCTTCAACGGACTTGCCGGCATGGGGCTGTCCCCAACCCTGCTCAATTTGGGATAAGTCCAGCCGTTCGACGTGGAAGTCCCTGGCTTGGGCTGTTCCGGCCCAGGTTACAAAACCAATGATGAGAGAGATGGATAAATATAGACGCGCAGACATAAGAGTTCTAGGATAGCTGACACTTGAACGGGGAATCTGTCGGATTGCCATGCCACGATTCTCCGCAAATCAAGCGCAGAAGGCAATGGAAAATTCGCGGCTGTTTTGGGCGGCGGTGAATAAGTCGGGAGGCTGGTGAATAACCTGTGAGTAAAGGGAGCGATTTTATTGTTGACGTGGTGTGGGTAAAAGTGGGAAACTCTGGCGAAAAGTGGAAGACAGTGGTGCATCGTGCAGGCTCGGCATCACTGTGGATAACTCGATGGAACCTAACGACACCAATGAGCCAGTTTGTTACAACGCCTCCTTCCGCCATGGGGTGGATGACAAGCGCCGCGTGCAGATCCCTGCCCTGTGGCGCCCGGCGGTCCCGGGAACCCAACTCACCTTGGTCTCGTACCCGGCCTCAAAAGAAGTGGGCCGTTGTCTGCGAGTCTTGTCCCTCAAACAGATGCTCAAGGTAATGGAACAAATTGACGCCATCCCCAGCCGTGATCCGAGGAAAGTGCTACTGCAGCGCACTTTTGGCGGCGAATCGGTTCAGGTCGCGCTGGACAAGGCCGGGCGCATCCTCATCCCTGAGAAGATGGCGCTGGATGCCGGCATCAAAGACGAGGCGCTCTTGATAGGCATGCTCCGTTTCTATGACATCTGGAACCCTGAAAGATACGAGAAGATCAAACCCTCGGAAGAGGACTTGGTCGACGCGTTCGCCGAATACATTGGATGAGCTATGAGCTTAGCGCGACTGCTAGCCACAGGAAAGAGTCTGGTCGGAACGAACTCCCAAACCGGACGCTATCAGATTAGACCGCAGCGATTGTTGCCAAAATTCGAATCGGCGAAGAACCCGTTTCGCGCGCCCGCCCATCCGGGGCCGATGGAGACAGGCGCCGCAATGCCACAACATCAAACCGAGGCATCTGTTGGCCGGGGCGGCGCGCGGGAAACGCAGAATGAGCCGGCACCATCTTCGGCGGTAATTCCACAGAGTTCGGTCCAGGACGAGCCAGGCAAAGGCGGGCCGCAACCGGCAGGCAGCCTCGACGCGTTGGACATGCCGGTGAGTGCCCCCGCGCTCCTGGCCTCGGCTGACACCTCGCGGAAGCCGAAGACGGTGTTGGGAATCAGATCATCGGCTGAGCGGTTGCAATCGCCTGCAGAGGGGGCGCGTCTGGCGATGCCCGATTCCAAGCGTTGTAATACTCGGGATCGGAAGCCGGGCAGGCTCTCAAGGCTGGTTCGAGCGCTCTTTGGGTGGCGGCCCCAAAGGCCTCACCCAGTGACTCTGTCCCGGCCTCGTTTGCCCGTGCAAGGAGAGCTCTCGCTCAATGCCGTGAAGGTGGTCCGAAATGATTTGAGGGATTCGGATTGGGAGTTGGCGCCGGGCAAGCCCGCGGCGTCGAAACCGGCGAAGGCCGGCCGAGAACCGGAATCCGGGCCGCCGGGGCCCCCGGCGAAAAGCACCGGGCCGGCGGCCAGGCATGCATTTGACGCGGGCAAGACTTGAACCGGGAGAGGACGAGGGGGTGGTGGAAGTGACTGGACACAAGCCGGTGATGGTGGCCGAGGTGCTGGCCGGCTTGGCGCCGAGAGCAGGCGGACGGTTTGCCGATGGAACCCTTGGCTCGG
>JBJKSV010000246.1:0-5254 GCA_046703605.1 Limisphaerales bacterium | reverse complement strand
GGCAGAAACTCATCGCTTCCGCAACGCCAGGGCGGATCGTCCTCGAAGTGGAAGCCAACGCTTCCGGGCGCATCATTAAGCGCGGGAAGTTGAAGGTTTGGACAGGTGTCGTGCCCAGCACACCCATCGAGGAGGCGGTTGACCAATCACGACACTACACGCGATGACTTTCCTCGATACCGGGGTCATGGTCGGGGCGCTATTGGAGTCGCATCCGGAACATGCGGCCTGCGTATCCACCCTGGAAGACTCCGAACGCCCGTTCACTGACGCCCACGCGCTGGCGGAAACGTTCGCCACTCTCACCGGGTTTTACAAAGTACCGGCGGACGCTGCTGCTGAGCTAACCCTTGGCCTATGTGATTCAGTCGAGGTCGAGGCGCTGGCCCTGGCGGACTACAGAACATCGATTCGGGAGGCCCGCGGCCGGGGAGTGATGGGCGGGGGAATTTATGATTCTCTGCACGCGACCTTTGCTCGGCGCAAAAAGGCCGTCCGCATCGTGACACGCAATCCCTCACACTTTGAGCATGTGGCGCCGGACATCGAAATCCTGACGCCTTGATGGGATAGACGCCGTGTTGCCCTCCAGTAGTCCGCACAATCGGCAGGGTTCCGCAGTATTGCGGCGCGCAGAGGACTGCGCGCCCTACCCAGGTATATTCGGGCTAAGGTTCTGAAGGCAGGACCTTGATGCGCATGTCGCGGAAGGCGACGGCGCCGTGGTCGCCTTGAACGAAGATGCTGCCCGGTTCGTTGACGTTGTCATCCAACTGGCCGCCGGTGGGTCGATCCACCGTGAGGTTGTCGATGATCTTCACGCCGTTGAGAATCACGGTGACCTTGTGGCCGATAATGGTGGCTTCCACGGTCTGCCACTGGCCCGGTTTCTTGGACACCTCCTGGCTGGGGGCGGCGAAGTTGTAGATCGAGCCGTTGCTGCTCAGGGAAGGTTGAGTAGCGTCGCCGTCGTCGAGGATCTGGACTTCGTGGCGGCCGCGGAGATAGAACCCGCTGTTGCTGCCCTTGGGAATCATGTACTGGTAGCGGGCTGTGAAGTTCCAATACTTCTGGTCAGTTATCAGGTCGCTGCCTTGCCCATGGTGGCTGACCGTGTTCACCAGCATGCCGTTTTGGACGCTCCAACTCGGTTTGCTCGGATTGCGAAGGTGCCAACCATCGAGGTCCGTGCCGTCGAACAGCGGTTTGAATCCTTCGCCGGCCTCGACCGGACTCACGTGATACGCCGTGCTCTGAGGCATGGCACTGCCCGGCTCCAGGCCCAGCGCCCATTCGATGCCTCCGAGGATGACCTTCTGATAGGCCTCGGCAACGGCGGGCGGATTCTCGCGATTGCCATGACTGTCTGTCCAAGTCGGGTCCCAGACGTCCTCGCGGTGGCCGAGGGAAATGTAGAAGACTCGGCCGCGTCCGAACAGTTTGCACCAGGCGACGGGAAACTCGCCCGGTTGGCCGGTGTTCGGGTGTTGGTCCAACCAAAGCAGTTGATGCACCTGGTCGAGATGGAAGCTCCAGGGCCAGAAGAGGTAGATTTCATCATGGACGGTCCATTGGTGGCCCAAGTCAGCCAATCCAGGGAAGCTGGGGTCTTCGACGATGCAATGGACCGTGGCCTGGGCGTGGTGCGTCTCAAATTGGGCGCCCAACATGCGCGTGTAGGCTGGGAACACATGCGCCGGATGGTCGAAGGTGTCGGCGGCGGCGTGCATCCCGATGAAGGCCTTGCCCGAGCGAATCCAATGGATAAAGGCCTCGCGGTCGGGAATCGGGAGGGTGCCCGTGGTGCTGACAAAGATGGCGCCGTCATATTTGTCGAGGTTTTCCGGGGACATTTTGTCGAATCCCTCGGTGCCTTTGCCGTCCGGGCCGCCCGTGACCAAATCCACGGTGAAGGCCCCGCTTTCCTCTCCCAGCCGGGTGATGACTTTCGTCGCGATGGGAATGGAGCTATGGCGAAAGCCCTGGGTGGCAGTCACCAACAGGAGATGCTTGGGTTGGGCCGAAAAGGCAACCAGAGGCATGGTTAACAGAGCCATGCCAAATGCTAATAAGGATCGTGTGAATCTTAGTTTCATAGACTTTCTTGTCTTTGTCGCGTAATCAGGACTCTTAAGAACGACGCTCGGCGGCAGGATGACATTCATTTGATCAACCCCGCGCAATGTGGTTGTCTGACGGGACTTAAAAGCGAATGAACCGGCTGAATTACTGGCATATACGAATCACCTGCTGCCTGACCTTGTGTTCGGCGTTGCTGGCCGGGAAGACTGGGCTGGCTCAGGGTGTTGCCGCGGCGGAGAATCCCGGCACGCCTTGGCCGGCCACTGACGCCCTTGGACGCCACGTGCCACTCGCGGATAAGGTGGGGCCGCCCAAGAAAGATCGATGGGTCGGCATCTTCTATTTCCTCTGGCACAACGAGGCCGGGGCCAAAAGCCCGTTCTGGGACGGCCCGTACGACATTCAGCGCATTCTGGCCAAGGACCCGGACGCCTTGAACAAGCCAGACTCGCCGCTCTGGGGGCCGATTGGAGCAATGCATTATTGGGGCGAGCCGCTCTATGGTTATTACCGCAGCACGGATGAATGGGTGCTGCGCCGACACGCTGAACTGCTGGCCGACGCCGGGATTGACACGCTGATCTTCGACACGACCAACGCCCGCTCCTATCCGGATGTCTATATGAGGCTCTGCCAGGTCTTCCGCGAAGTGCGGCGGGAAGGCGGGCGAACGCCGCAGATCGTTTTCATGGTCAATACGAGGGCCGGCGAAACCGCAGAGAAAATCTACAACGCGCTCTACAAGCCGGGCCTCTACCGCGAGTTGTGGTTTTATTGGGAGGGCAAACCGCTGATGATCTGCGACCCGGCCCAGGCCTCGCCAGAGTTGCGCCGGTTCTTCACGCTACGCCGGGCGCACTGGCCCTTCACGATGACCAACACGCGGAAGGCATGGCATTGGGAAGCCACTTATCCGCAGCCCTACGGCTACGCCCATGACCCCGCCAAACCGGAGGAGGTTAACGTCTCCGTCGCCCAGAACCTCAGCCGGACGACCGGCAAGCCAACCAACATGAGCGCGGGAAACGCGCGGGGCCGCAGCTTCCATGATGGCCGGGAGGACACGACGCCCGGCGCGGTGGATTGGGGTTACAACTTCCAGGAGCAATGGAAGAGGGCGTTCGAGCTCAAGCCGCCTTTTGTGATGGTCACCGGATGGAACGAATGGATTGCGGGCCGGTGGGGCAAGCCGGGCGGTCCATTGGTCTTTGTGGACCAATTCGACGAGGAGTACAGCCGTGACATCGAGCCGATGAAAGGCGGGCATGCCGATGACTACTACTATCAACTGGTGGCCAATGTCCGGCGGTTCAAGGGCGCGCCACCTCTTCCGGTGGCTTCGGCGCCTAAAACGATTGACATGGATTCGGGCTTTGACCAATGGCGGGATGTGAAACCGGAGTTCCGCGATCACCTCGGTGAGACCATCCCGCGCGACGCGGATGGCGTCGCCGGCCTGCACTACCGCAACAACAGCGGCCGGAACGACCTGGCCGCGTTCAAGGTGGCGAGAGACGCGCGGAACGTCTATTTCTACGCCCGCACGCGCCAACCGATGACTCCTCCTGGAACCAACTGGATGTGGCTGCTAATCGACAGCGACCAGAATCCGAGGACCGGTTGGGAAGGGTATGACTACATCGTCAACCGCACCCTGGGCCCGGAGGGCAAGACGTGGCTCGAGAAGAACGACGGCGGCTGGCATTGGAAGAAGGTCGCGCTCATAAATTTCAGGCTCAAAGGCAACGAACTGGAGATCGCCGTTCCGCGTGCCGCCCTGGGGTTGGCCGAGGGGAAGACGAGCATCGCTCTGGATTTTAAATGGGCCGACAACTTGCGGCGTCCGGGCGACATCATGGATTTCTACATCAGCGGGGACGTGGCGCCCGAGGGCAGGTTCAATTACCGGTTTGAGGGTGTTGGACAACGCCTTGGCACCGCAATGACTCACGCTCACCGATGAAGAATGTCACGACAGTTCTCCTGGGAATCTTCTTAATAGGAGTGTTCGCCCTCGGTTTGGGATTGGGGGTCTTCGCGCCGCGCCTTGAGGGTCTTGTTTCCCACGCGCCTCGCTACCGGTCGGCAACCTTACTCACCCAGGTGCAAGCGGTTTCGGAATTGGTGACTGTCAAATACATTATCGAGCGGGTGGTGGAGCAGGATGATGTGAAGTGGATTGCGGGGCTTGGGGAGAACCGGGTGCTGTTGCTGGCGCACGGCGTCGTCAAGGCCGGCATCGACTTGAGCAAGCTGACGCCGTCGGATCTGGTCGTGACCGGACGAGAGGTGCGCATCAAGCTGCCCCCGCCGCGGATTACCGAGGCCTATCTGGATGAAAAGAAGACACGCGTCATCGAGCGCACGACGGGGTTGCTGCGCTCCTTTGACAAGGACCTGGAGCAGCGGGCGCGCGAGCACGCCATCACCGATAACGAGAGCGCCGCCCTGGAGGGGGGCATTCTAACGGACGCCCAGAGCCGCGCCCGCGCCCAACTGACCGTCCTGCTCAAACAACTCGGCTTCGAGAGCGTCAAGTTCGACTGAGGCGCGCGAATTCGGGCCAAGCGCCTCATTTTGCACATCCGGGCGACGTATTCTCGGGAGCACACGGAAAAAGGCGGCGAACAGAGCGGTAATTCGCCGGGCCGCGGAAGCCACGGTGGAATCCGATGACAAATCCTCTCCTCCTGTATGCTCCGTGGTTCTCTCTCCGGCGGAGCGACAAAATGCGCTTAGCCGTGGTGTCGTTGTGCGATTTCGGCTTTGGGCGGGTCTTATATCAGTGAGATGAAGAGCGAGACCAACGATCTGCTTCGCCAATACCTGGACGCCCCCTCCGAGGAGGCGTTTGCGGCGCTTGTCAAAGGGCACATCAACCTCGTCTATTCGGCGGCGTTGCGCCAGGTCGATGGCGACTCGACGGCGGCAGAGGATATTACGCAGGCGGTGTTCACGAACCTCGCTCGCAATGCCCCCCGCCTGGCGCACCACACCTCCCTTACCGGCTGGCTCTACACCAGCACCCGATTCCTTGCCGCCAAGGCCCGCCGCGCCGAGCAGCGCCGCCGCGTCCGGGAACAGCAAGCTTATGTCATGAACCAACTGTTCGAATCCTCAAGCCCCGACCCCGGTTGGGCCGAATTGCGCCCCATTCTCGACGAAATCATGC
>JBJKSV010000245.1:0-2611 GCA_046703605.1 Limisphaerales bacterium | reverse complement strand
CCTATTGCCCCATTAGCAGGGCGTCTTTCCCGTTTTCGTCCCGTTGAACCCGCTCAGCTATCTGGTAGCGGAACATCCGCTTCTTCATCCAGCGAACGGCCAGCAAATCGTAGAACGAGGCAAACAGGCGATTCCAAACCCCGTAATGGCTTTGGCCCGCAAAGCGCGGATTATTCGAGACGCCAATCTCAGTGACCGTGAACCCCTCGATTTTGAAAAGGGTGGGCAGAAACCGGTGCATTCCCTTAAAAAACTTCAGGTCTTCAATGCACTCCCGCTTGAAGGCGCGGTAGGTGCATCCGGCATCGCTGATCTGCTCCCCGGAGAGCTTGTTCCGCACCCAGTTGGCGATTCGCGACGAGGCGATGCGGACGAAATTATCCCCTTTGCCGCGTGTTTCGACTCGTGTCCCGCAGACACAATCGAAATGCTTGAGGGCCTCCAGAAACTTCGGCAAGTCCTTCGGGTCGTTCTGCAAGTCGGCGTCCAAGGTCACCAGGTATTGCCCCCGCGCCGCCTTCAGGCCCGCCCAACTGGCGGCGGATTCGCCACAGTTAAAAGCAAACCGCTGCCCCCGGATGCGCGAGCCGGCAGTGGCCAACTCCTTGAGAATCTCCCACGATCTGTCCTTGCTGCAATCGTCGGTGATGACGATCTCGTAGGACACGCCCAGCGGCTTGACCGCAATCTCAATCGCTTTGACCAGAGGACGGAGATTATCCTCCTCGTTGTAACAGGGAATGACCAGGCTAATGGTTGGGAGGGCGGGCATGGTTGGTTTGTCCTTGGAAAGATTAGAGAGCTGGCGCTCAGATCACTCGTTCTTCTCAGCGACCATTGAGAATTGACCCGTTAACGGTCGCCGCGGCGCCACCGCTCTTGTTCTTCGGCGATCAGCTTCCTGAGTTCGCGCACCTCGCCGGCGGAAACATGGTCCTTCAGAATGGAGAACAGCGGCTCGAGCTCGGGTCGATAATGGGCTAAAAGTCGTTTGATATCGCTCTCGTAGATATAAATGCGGTCCCAGTCGAATTGACGGTACAGGGAAGGCAGGGCATAGAGTTTCAGGAGCACAAGCCCCTCGACGGTTGCTGCGGGCACCTTCAATTCCGCGAAACGGTGCGTGGTCGCAAACCGCTCTTGAACCGTCTTGAAGAGCGGATTAGTCGTGAGCAGGAGATCGACTTGCACGCTCCGGAATTGTCCGCGGGCGAAGAAGTCATTCTGGTCCTGAAGCTGGAGCTCGGGGATTTGGCGCATGGCCTCGACCGAAAGCAGGAGATCAACATCCTTCGTGTTGCGGCCCTGGACATAGGTGAGCATCGCCATGCCGCCAACCAGCAGGTACTCAATCCGGCGCTCCTCCAGGACTCGAAACAGGTCCAAAGCATCACGCGGCGCTGGGGCAGGCGGTGAAGCCGGGTTGCCCTCGCGAAGCTGCAGCGGCGTGTCGCTCCACTGGTGCGAGCCGGCCTCCCAGGCATCGAGCAAGACCTGCCCCACCTGTTGCAGGCTGGCGCCCTCAGGCAGGGTAACATTGGCTTGCGCTTTAATCATCTTCTGGTTCAATCGTACCGAAAAGGCCGGGAAAGTGCCAGTTCAAACAAGTTTTGTTGAATATGACGCTTAAAAGCTGATAGTACAATGTTATGAGTCACTCGGTTGACCTTCGCCATATCCTGGAGACCTGGCCATACGACCCGGACAACGAGACTCGCTTGGTCCGCGGAGAGGATGGACGGCAAGTTCTCCAGGTGAGGACCCCTCTCGGCATCGAGCAATACGAGCTGGATGGCCGTCCGGATGGCATTCGCCCCCACGGCAAGGAGTCCGTCCTCCATTACCATCTTAGCCTCCTGGATAAGGCTCGGCGCTCCGGCACCGAGGCAAGCTTTGAACTCACCTCCGAAGACTGCGGGGAATTGTTTGACGAAGGAATGCTCTATTACTTCCGCTACATCCGGCTCTTTCAACTGCGCGATTGGCGCCGAACCTTGCGCGATACGGCCCGCAACCTCCGGGTCTTCGACCTGGTCCAGCGTTATGCGCAACGGGCGGAGGACCGGCAATTCCTTGAGAAGTGGCGTCCCTATATCCTGCGCATCAATGCCAGCGCCGCCGCCATGCAACAACTGGAGCGAAATGCCTTCGACAAGGGCTTGGAAATCGTCAACAAAGCGGTCGAAGAAATCGAGGGCCTCGAAGAGCTGGACGACGAAACCTTTGCGTTCGAACGCGACCGCTCCCTCTCAACCTTGCGCGTGCTGGCCTCCCAAATCCAGAAGAGCCGTCCCGTTTCCGAGGTGGAGAAGCTCGAGACGGAACTGCAGCGGGCCATCGAGACTCAAGAGTTCGAGCGCGCCGCCAGGCTTCGCGACCGCATTCGCGACATCAAGAACCAGCAGACTCAGACCCCATAGAGCCTGCGCCTGCCCGGAGCTGAGGCAGCATTTGCGCATTGCCCGGTCCGTCGGCCTGTGCCAATCTAAGCTTATGGAAGTGACCGTGACAAAGCCGATTGAGGAATTCATCAAGCGACAATTGGCCAGAGGATACGCGGACGCTAGCGAAGTGACTCGCCAAGCGTTCTTGCGTTGGATGGAAGAGGAGG
>JBJKSV010000244.1:0-15442 GCA_046703605.1 Limisphaerales bacterium | reverse complement strand
ACGAGCACGTCGCGCTCGCCGAATTGCGCAGCGGCGACTTGCGCCTTGGCCGCCTCAACGGCGCGGCGTTTGCCGCCGAAAACGTCAATTTCCCACGAGGCGTCGAAACCGGCTTGATACACATTGTTCTCAAAGGGCACGCCCGGCGGCATCGGCAGGGAACTCAGCACGGGCTGGTTTTTGCTCTGCCGCTGGCGGGCATAACCGCCGGCAGCATCCACCGTCGGCCACAAACTTCCCACCGCGACGCCGTATTCAGCGCGTGCCTCGCGCACCCGCGCCTCGGCGATTTTCAAGTTGAGATTGGATTTCGTCGCACGCGCAATCAACGAATCCAGTTCGGGGTCGTGGAAATTTTTCCACCAGTCAGCGATGGAAGCCGGGCTATTTGTTTCGCCGCCTTTCAACGGTTCGCCCCAATGTACCGGCGTGGACACGGCCGGCTGGTGATAATTAGGGCCGACGGCGCAACCGCTGGCAAGGACTGCCAGAAGCCCCGTGATTGATAAACGATTCAGTTTCATATTTTCCTCTCGAGCCGCTGCGATTGTTTTCTATTCTGAAAAGTCGGTGGGGACCAACACCACCTTCCAAGGCATGGACGGTTTCCCTTCGAATGGCTTGACTTTCGCGTATCTCATAGGTCTCCCCATTTACGCGCGAACACTGTCCAGTAAGTCCGCCGAGATCGCCGTCTGCGCGACGCCGTCAATCGGCGGGCACACGGTCGCGCGAACAATATTGGCGGGGTTGATGGCCCCTATTCCGCCCGCCTTCAGACGAAACGGAATGGCCGGCAGGTCCAACAAATGGTTCCAAAGATGGCGCTTTTCCTGTATCGTCTCGGGAACGATGGTTTCCAGCTTCAGGCGAATCATCCAATCGCCGAGGGTATGGATTTCCGCCAGCATCACGTGCTTGTTCTCTTCCGTGGCCAGCGCCTCCAAGTCGGCAAGATTGACTAACGCCTCATCATTGACCTCCACCACATCCAGCCATCCACTCGGCAGCGGCAGGGGCGGCGGCGAGGCCGTGTGCGCCAGGACCATGTCAATGGTCCGGGTGGGAATGGCGCTCATGCTGTGTTCGGAAGCCAACGTGAGCAAAGGCGGGTTGAAGAGCCGGGGCGAGACCAATTGTCGCAGTGTTTTCTCGGCAGTCGGTTCGTCATTTTGATGGAACCGGGCACGCGAGCCGTCTTCAGTGCAAATGTCCAGTGTCAGATCAAAGTGGGTGGTTTTCATAGATTTGGTTCTATTATCTTTCGAAAGTGTTCAATGCATCATCACTTCTCTTTTGCCCTCGCCTTTCTTGAAAAGCAGGATCAGTGGCACGGCCAAAAAGCAGACCATCGCCAGCCAACGGTATTCGTCAACGAAGGCAAACATATTGGAATGCAGGAGCAGTGATTGGTAGATCGCGCCCAAGGCGCCGGGGTGTGATTGGGCGGCTCCCATCGCCGGTGCCAGGGCGGTTTGGCCCATTTGCACGGCGTTTAGATAAGCCAGATCGTAGTGTGTCAGATGCGAGACGAGGCAGGCTTGATGCCGCAAGGCGGCGCGCGATTGCATCGCAATCGCCACGGCGATGCCGATGCTGTCGGCCAGGTTGCGCACCAGCGCGTATAGCCCGGTGGCATTGCCCATTTGTTCGTTGCGGATCGTGGCCATCGCCACGGTCATTAGCGGAACCATCGTCAGCGCCATGCCCATGCCCTGAATAAAGTTGGGCCAGAAAAAGTCGTAACTGGAAATATCAAGATTGAAATTGCCCATCATCAGCGCGGCCACCACTATCAACAACATTCCGGGGCCAACCAGCAAACGGTTATCCGCTTTCCCCATCAAAAGCCCCACCACCGGCGTCAGAACCAACAAACCCAAGCCGCGTGATATCTGCGTCAGTCCGCTCCGATAGGCCGTGTATCCCATCAAGCCTTGCGCCATTATCGGCTGCAGGTTCATGATGCCATACAAAAGGAGGAAGACGATTGAGACGAGAATGGAGGCGGCCAAGAAGTTCCGGTCGGCAAAGACCCGCAAATTCGCGAGTGGTTCGCGGGTCCGAAATTCCCTCACAACGAACGCGACAAACGCGATGGCGGAAATGACCGAGAGCGTGCAAATGAAATTGGAATTAAACCAATCTTTGTCTTGTCCTTTATTCAGAACCGTTTGCATCGTGCCCAGCCAAATCGCCAGGACCAGGAAACCCAGGCCGTCTATGCGCCCTACTTTGGCCTTGCGGATATATTCAGGGTCAAAGACGAATTGTTGCACCATCCACAAGGCGACCAGACCGCACGGAATGTTGATGTAAAAAATCCAGCGCCAGGAATAATTCTCGGTCAGCCAGCCGCCCAAGACCGGTCCAACCACGGGAGCGAGGACAACGCCCACCACGTATGCCGCCATGGCCGCGCCCCGTTTGGCGGGTGGAAAGCTTTCCATCAAAACGGCCTGTGAGATTGGCTGCAACGCACCGCCGCCCGCGCCCTGCACAATGGAGGCAAAAATCAGGCAATTGAGATTGGGCGCCGCGCCGCAGAAAAACGAGGCCACCGTGAAAATGCCGATGCAGGCCAGCAGAAAGCGCTTTCGCCCAAACACACCGGAAAACCACGCCGCCGTCGGCAGGACGATGGCGTTGGAGATGAGGTAGCCCGTCTGAATCCACGTGGCATTTGACACGGTGGATCCGAGATTGCCGGCGATCGTGTTCAGCGCCACGGTGACCACCGTGGTGTCGAGCACTTCGATAAACGTCGGCAGAATTACCGCGAACGCGATGATCCACGGGTTAGTTTTGGGTTGGGTGGGGTCACCGCTCATAAGCGCAAGGTTTCAGGTTTGACGCTAAGGTTTGAGATGTGCTGACAGGCGCCGTGTTATTTAACCCGCACTTCGGGATCCACCGACATGCCCGGACCAAGCACAAGCTGGGCGGGAATGGTGTCATCGAAAACAATTTTCACCGGCACGCGCTGCACCACCTTGATGTAATTGCCGGTGGCGTTCTCCGGCGGAAACAAACTGAACCGCGCGCCCGAACCGGATTGAATGCTGTCCACATGGCCCTTCAATTTGAACTGCGGATAGGCGTCCACACGAATCGTGACCACTTGGCCGGGGCGCATGTGAGTCAGTTGTGTTTCCTTGAAGTTGGCGTTGACCCAATACTGATGGGGCACGACCGTCATGAGCGCCTGGCCAGGCTGGACATAGGCGCCTTCTTCCACCGCGCGGCGCGTTACCCGGCCATCTTCAGGCGCGATGACTTTGGTGTAGGAAAGATCTAATTCGGCCTGATGGAGCCGGGCTTGAGCCTGTTGCACGGCGGCACTCGCGGTTTCCACCCCCGCCTGACACAAGGTCACTTCCGACTCGGCCTCTTGGACCTGGCTGCGCGCAGCCTGCAAATTGGCTTGTGTTGTCTGCGCGCGGGATTGCGCCGCATCAAACGCACTTCGCGAGACTGCGTTCTTGTCCACAGACTCGTAGCGCTTGAGATCGTCGGCGGCCTGGCGATTTTCCGCCTCGGCAGCAACCACGGCGGACTGCGCTTGAGCGACTTTGGCTTCACTCACCTTGACCTGCGCCTGGGATTGGTCCATCTGGCTGCGGGCCGCCGCCAGGTCTGCGCGGGCATGAGCCACACTGGTTTCATAATCGCGCGGATCAATCTGTAGCAGCACATCGCCTTTTTTGACTTCCTGATTGTCTTTAATCAGCAACTGGGCGACGTATCCGGACACTTTTGGCGCAATCGGAATGACGTAGCCCTCGATGAAAGCGTCGTCGGTGGTTTCAAACGGCGCGACAAACCAGAAGTAATAGACGCCGCCCGCCAGCGCCACCGTCAGCGCCGCGGCTGCGGCCAGGATCCGGCCAAGGCGTTTCTTTGCGGCGCCCTTGTCGGGTGGCGGACCGGTCTGAATTTCTTCGTCGCCGTTGGGACCTGGGCGCCGCAAAGTGGCGGGCATCTCAACCGTTGTCGAGCCGTTGCGCCCGCCAAAAGTGGTTGCGGCGATTTCCGCTCGTGCATCCTGGTTGTCGTGTGTCGTGTTCATAAATGCTTTCTTTTGGTTTCGTTAATTGTTCGTTTCCGGGCCTGCGTTTGGCACACTTGCTGAGAAGGGCCGTTGGTTCTGAACTTCAAGGATGTTTGTCCATACCTCCCGTAATGCGCCGGAACGTTTCGCGATTCGCCAGAATTCCTGCCCCCCCGCAAACGCACTGTGTTGTGTCTGCCGCAATACCCGTTGGACTCGAACCGCTTTCATTTTTTCTTACTGTTTTACCGATTGGCCTCCCCCTACTCATGTGCCGTGCCAAGATTGATCGTCTATATTAAGATCTTTATCATCAGCTACTTAGGGAACAGCCATGGATCTCCAGGTTGATACGGAATTTCGAACCCTCGAAATTCCGGAGTAAGTGGCGTTTTGAATCGAACTCGGTAGGCCGCGAGGTACTGATGCGCTGTGGAAACCACCGGTGACAACCAATTCGAAACTGCCGGCGACGGCCGTCTGGACTCCAGCGTTCGATGGCGGTTTTGCGTCGAATTCATTGCTGGCCATCGTCCAAGGGCGGTCACCCGATGGAGGGTGGCCGTCAGGCCAAGGCCGGCCAAAGCCGCCTAAGGAGGAGGCGAAGCCCCCTCACCGGGATACCGCTCTGACTCCCTTCGGCGCACGGTTTTCGCCCGGCGCCCAAGTGTTGGGCGCGAGAACCAAAGCCCACGTCCATCAGTTGCTGAATAGGCCACGGCTGGACATCACCCCTTCGGCGCGGCGCTACACCGGGCTGGAAGTGCCCACCTCAGTAACCACCGCCCTCTGGCAAAGCATCGCCCAAGGCCGCCCGTTCTCGCCCGACGACGAGCTGGTGCAAGAGTTGTGCGCCCACATGGACTTCGCCTTCACCCACTTGTTCTCCGGGCATTGTTTTGAGCGAACCAACGGGCACTCCTTCGACTGCCACCTCGCGCTAAGTACTGCACTTCATAAATCCACACACGTATTTTCAAACTGCCAAGGCCCGCATCGGCTGCGACGGTAGTTCGAGCAGTAAACCGACTGAAGTCCGAACCCGTTTGCGCCGACGAACGCAGTCTTCACCTCTGATCGCTGACAAGATGCCTCCGGCCTTTAATCCGCAGCCGGGGCCTCAAACACGTAGCTGCCTGAGCCGACTTGGAAGAATGTTGCCTTGCCGGTGGCATGAAGGAACTTGACCCCCACGGCTTGGACCGCTGGCAGGCCCGATTCCGTCACCGCGCTGCGCTCTGCGGTGGGCAGGCGAACGGTTGCCGTGGTGTTGGGGGGCACAGTCAACCGCAAGGTGAACCTGGCCCCGTCGAGCTTCCAGTCACAGGCAATGCGACCCCGGATGGATTCGTAGGATGCCCTGGCCCAGGTCACTCCGCCTCCGGGCCGCGGGGCCACCACAAAGTGCTTCCAACCAGAGTGCGCGTCGTCCGGATTCAGACCGGCGATGTTGCGCCACATCCATTCGCCCACGGCGCCCAAGGCCCAGTGGTTGAAGGAGTTCATGACGGGATCCTGGAATCCGCGGCCTTTGACGTAGCCATCCCAGCGTTCCCAGATGGTGGTCGCGCCATTATCAAGCATGTAGAGCCAGGAGGGAAAGGTGCGGTTGGTCAGCAGTTGCCAAGCTACATCCGTGTAGCCGTCGCGCACCAATTCGAGCATAGCCCGGTGCGTGGTCTGGATGCCCGTGGAAAGGTGGTTGTGGTAACGGCGGATGTTCTCCACCAGCAACCGGGCGGTCTTGGGGCGGAGTCTGTCGGGCAACAGGTTGAAGTTCAGCGCCAGGGCGTAGCCGCCCTGGGTATCGCCTTCGATGTGGCCGTCGGATTGAACGAAATGCTGATTGAAAGCCGCTTTGATACGCCGGAACAGATCACGGTAGCGCTCGGCCTCTTCTGTACGGCCAAGGACCTTAGCCATTCTGGCCACGAGGTCGGTCGATTGGGCGAAGAATGCCGTAGCAAAAACCTCGTTGGGGACTGAACCGCCTTTGCTTGGCCAGCCGGTCTTCTTGATCCAGTCTCCGTTAAGCCAGTCGTTGTAGTCAGCGTTCCGGTTTTTGGACCAAATCAGGTCCGTGTTGTGGCGGTGGACATAGTCCACCCAGCGCCTGGCGGCGTCGAACTGGTCGGCCAGGATGCGCGTATCGGCGTAATTCTGGTAAGTGCGCCAAGGGATGATCACGCCGGCATCGGCCCAAGCCGGCGCGCCCGAGGAGCCCTTGTTCGGATCGCCTGGGTGCGGCGCGAAATCGGGAAACCGTCCATCATCGGCCTGATCGTCTCGCATGTCCTGGGCGAACTTGGTGAAAAACGCCGCCATATCCATATCGAAGATCGCGGTCTGGGAGAAGGCTTGGATATCGCCCATCCAGCCGAAGCGTTCATCGCGCTGGGGACAATCAGTAGGCACCCCCATCAGGTTGGCGCGCTGGGTCCATAGAATATTCTTCATCAGTCGATTCAGCGATGCATCCGAGCAGGTGAAACGTCCTGCCAGGGGCGCGGAGGTGTGAAAAACCCGGCCCACCACGGACGTCAACTGCGGGCGCCGGGCTAGGCCGCTCAATTCGACATAGCGAAAGCCGTGGTAGGTGAAGTGCGGCTCAAAGACGAATTCCCCATCGGTGCGCGGGGTGTAGTGGTCGGTCTCCATGGCCCCGCGCAGGTTGGCGGTGTAGAGCGTGCCGTCCTCATTGAGCATCTCGGCGTGGCTGATGGTGACGGTCTGCCCGGCGGCGCCCATGGCCTTAACCCGGCACCAGCCGACCATATTTTGGCCGAGATCAAAGACGAACACGCCCGGCTTGGGCTCGGTCATCTTGGCCGGCGTGATTTCCTGCTCGACGCGGATTGGCTGATCGCGCTGCCAAACCAGCCGCCGTGAATCGAGGTCGAAGCTCGACGCGTGCCGCCATGTGGACGCGTCGCACCCCGGTTCGTCCCAACCCGGGATCTCCTTCCGGGCGTCGTAGTCCTCGCCGTCATAAATGCCGGCGGCGCGAATTGGTCCCTGAGTGGTGGAGTGCCACGAACCGTCGGAGACGATGGTCTGTGTTTGCCTGTCGTTGAACTCGATTTCAAGTTGGAGCAGAAACCGCGGCTGAGTGCCATAAGCAAATCGCCCGACTCCCATCAGCCGGCCCGCATACCAGCCTTCACCCAGCAGGGCCGCCGCCGCGTTCTCTCCCTGGTGCAGCAGCACCGTCACATCGTACACCTGGTATTGGACGCGTTTGCGATAGTCGGTCCACTCCGGGGCCAGCAAGTGGTCGCCCACCCGGTGGCCGTTGAGGTGCAGCTCGTAAAGCCCCAGCGCGGTGGCGTAAGCCATGGCGCGCTTAATGGGACGGTCCACGCGGAACGACTTGCGCAACATCGTGGCCTGCAGTGCCCCGCCTGGGCCACCCGGCCTCACGGTAGTCAGGACCCCGTCGGTCAGGTTTACCTTGGCCCATGACCCAGTTTCAATGGAGTCCATGGCAAGCACTTTTGCCCCTTGGGCTAAATTCCGCTCCCCGTTCAAAACCTGCATTTCCGCCAGGGCAAAGGCAAAGTTGTGTGCGTCCCTGCGGCGCAGGCGCGTTACGTTCAGACGCACAAAGCGCGCGGTGACGGGAGCAAAGCGGAAGAGCGGGGCGTTGGTGCCGGGATTCGGCTCGTCGTCCGCCGTGTGGTCGAGCAGGACTTGGGCATCCGAGAAATCGGCGTGAGAGGCGGCCTCGATCTTGAAGCGGAGAGGAAACAGAAAGCCCGGGGTGTCGGGCTGCCAATCATAGGGGCGCCCCGGAAAGAGGCGGACGGCATCGAAGGCTTCCGGCCGGCCCAGGTCGATGGCGACCCACTTCAATGTGTCAGCCGAAGTTGCGATTTGGCTGTGGTAGCCATTGAGCGAGCCGCGCGCAGGCGCGTTGGTAATGCTGCCGGGGGCGGCGATCCATTTCGCACGCCAGTCGGAGGCTTCAAGCAGGCCCATTGTCCAGGCAGCCGACGCGCTCCAGGCTGTAGCCTGGCCGTCCTTGTCCCACACCCGCACTTTCCACCACACGCGCATTCGAGGGGAGAGCGGATGCCCGGCGTAGGCCACCTGCAGCGTTTGGTCGGAGGAGACACGGCCACTGTCCCACAAATCCGCCCGATCCCGCTCCAAGAGATCCGGCGAAGACGCGGCAAGCACCTGGTAGGCGGTTTGTTTCTCACCGCGCTCCGAGGAGGCCAGTGTCCAGCTCAAACGCGGCTCTCTCACGTCCAGTCCAGTGGGATCAACACGGTACTCGCAACGCAGATTATGCACGGCCAGAGGCGCGGCCAGGGCTGCCGCGGAGGATAATGCGGCAAGCACAGCAGCAGTTTTGATGGGCCTCATGACGAGAACGGGGCCTCAAACTCATAACGGCCCGAGCCCACTTCGTAAACCGCAGCTCCCGGAACCCTGCCCACGAACCGCACGCCTGGCGAATGCGCTGCGGGCTTGCCGCCTTCCAGGACTGAGCCACCGTTGAGCGCCGGCACGAACACCTTCGCGCGCGTGTTGGGCGGAAGGGCAATCCGCATGAATATCTTACCGTCCTCGACGCGCCAGTGACTGGAAACCAGCCCGCGCAGGGTCTGGTAATCGCCCCTGGCCCAGACGAACTCGGGAGCCGGTTGTGGGCGGATGATCAGACGGCTCCATCCCACCATTTCTGGAGCGGGCTGGATGCCGGCCACGGCTTTCATGAGCCATTCGCCAATCGACCCGAACATGGGGTGATTGTGGGAGAAGACATTGTCACTGAAGGCCCAGTGTTCCCACAACGTGGTGGCGCCCTTCTGGATCATGTAGCCCCACCCGGGGAAATCGCTCTGGTTCACTACCGTGCAGGCCACGTCCATGCGCCCAAGGTCCGACAAGACCAGCGGCAGAAACCGCGTTCCGAACAGCCCGGTCGTCAGATGTCCATCATGGGAGTCCAGGATGTCATGCACCAGATATTGCAGTGTCGCCTGCTTAGACGCTTCGGGGACAAGGTCGAGGAACAAAGCGAACGCCTGGCAGGCTTGTGTACCGGTGTCATAGGCCCCCGTTGCGGGCCTGAGGAAGCGGCGATTGAAGGCATTCTTGATGTCCTCTGCGAGAGCGTGGAAACGTTGAGCATCCGCGGTTTTGCCCAACACTCTGGCGATTCGCGCCATGGTCAGAGCGTTGCAGTAGTAGAAGCCAGTTCCAGTGAGCGCGCGCGGTTTGGGCACGAGGCTTTCGTGGTCGCTAATCCCGTTATCCAGAATGCCGTCGCGGGCGTGGGCCTGCAGGAACTCGACCCAGCGGCAGGCCACAGGATAGTATTCTTCCAGGACGCGGCGGTCACCGTAATAAGTGTAGAGTTGCCACAGCAAATGCGGAAAGACAGTGCCCCACCCCACCGGACCCGTGCCCCCGCCGAATCCCTCGTCGGCGATCCCCACGAAAGGGGCCGTCTCGGTCAGCCCCCCGTTCGGGCGCGCGGCATCGGCGTAATCCTGGAGGGTTTTCTCGTAGAACCGGACCATGTTGAAATTGAGCGCGAAGGCCTCGCTCGTGCCGAAGATGTCTCCGCCGTAACCAAGCTTCTCTCGTCCGGGGCAGTCGGACTGGACGCTAAACAGGTTGCTGAGGAACGTCCACTCGACAAGATGCTCAATGCGGTTGAATCGCTCGTTGGAGCAGATAAAGCTGCCGACCCGTTCCACGTCGCTATTGAGCCGCAGGCCCTGGAGGGCATCCAGCGGCGGCGCTCCTGGATATCCCGTCACCTCGACGTAACGAAACCCATGAAAGGTAAACCGCGGGGTGTAAGTCTCCTCGCCCTGGCCTTTGAGGATGTAGGTGTCAGTCTGCCAGGCGGTCTTGGGAACCCCGTGTCCGGGATAAACGTAGTCCTTGCCACCTGCTTTGACCTGCCCGGCCACGGTGGTCATGCCGTCCAGCCGGCCGTCTGGATAAAGCAGTTCCCCATAGCGCAGGCGGACCGCCGTTCCCGGCGGGCCTTGGACACGGAGTCTGACCCAGCCGGCGAAATTCTGGCCAAAATCGAAAATATATGTCCCGGGCTCCGGCTCGGTGCGCCGCACGGGGCGCAGCACGCGTGTTATGCGGATGGGCGGCGCGCTCTGCGCCTGCAAAGGGCCGAGCGGCTCGACGGCCCTGACTGCCGGTTTCCAATTCGAGTCCTGGAAGCCCGCTTGGTCCCACCCCGGCTGTTCCCGGCGCGCATCGTAAAGCTCGCCCAGATAGACATTATTTCTCAGGATCGGCCCGTGGCTGCTCCTCCAGGTGCCATCGGTCAGGATGGACTGAGAAGTGCCGTCTGCATAATCGACAACAAGCCGCAGGATGGCCCGCGGCTTCCCAACGGTCAGGTGCTCTCGCAGGTTGAGATGTCCCCAGAATCGCAAGGGAAGAGGATCATACCAACCATGACCAAGAATGATCCCGACGGCGTTGCGGCCTTGCTTCAACTGAGCCGTGACGTCGTAGGTGGAATAAAGGACGCGCTTGGCGTAGGCCGTCCAGCCGGGGTCAAGCTGATGGTCCCCCACGCGCCGACCATTGAGGCGCAATTCGTAATATCCAAGGCCGCTGATATAAGCTCGCGCTCGGAGAACCGGCTTGTGGATGGTGAATTCCTTGCGCAAGAGCGGGGCCGGGTCGTCGTTAAACCGCTCCTCGTCGGATTGCGGCCCCGCTCCGGGGGCTTCAATCCACTGCGCCTGCCAGTCGGCAGCCTTCAAAAGGCCCATCTCCCACCTGGCTGGTGCGCTCCACTGCGAGGCCTGGTCATGGTTGTCCCAGACCTTGACTTTCCACCAGACTTGCATCCCGCTCGAGAGCGGCTTGCCGGCATACGTAATCCCAAGCTGTTGCTCTGAGCCTACCTTGCCGCTGTCCCACAAATCGCCCCGATCCCTGACAAGCTTTTCCGCCGAGCTGGCCGCCAGCACGCGATAAGCCGACTGCGCCAAGCCCCTCGCACCCGCCGGCGCTTCGAGCTTCCAGGATAGCCGCGGCTGTCTGGCGTCGATCCCCAACGGATTCTGCCGGTACTCACAGGACAGGCCTGCGGGCCGGAGGTCAGCCGCCGTCGCCTGGCTCAGGGAGAGCACGAGAGCGAGGCTCAAAAGGACGCTCACCAAGACGTGGGCCTGGCCCATGAAGCGGCCGAAAGCTGGTCGTGGTGAGGATGCTGGGTGAAGGTCGATACAGGTGGTGTTTGTCATTGTTCGGTAACCTCATCAGGTTTGTCGCCGGGCACACTCACCGAGGCGGTGCCGTGTTGTGCGGTGCTTCGCCAGCCAGCAGCAGCCAGCCTCGAGCGGGCGTGACCGGGATGGCCTCGGCAGGTTGGAACAGGGCCTCGGCCTGGAACCCGGCGACGGGAGGGGCGTAGAAATGCGCAAGGGCCGGGTTGAGCCCAATTCTGGCCCAGGCAACGTGCAAGCGGACATCGACGGTATTGGTCGCCCAACTGGCAAGAGAAATGAGAGTCTGGCCGGGCCGGACATACGCCGTGGCCAGCACATCCTTGCGGCCAGTCTTTACAGGGCAGTCGGGGTCCCAAAATCCGACCATTTTCGCCTCCTGGATGCCAAACTGGTCCCAAAGCTTCCACAACAACCTTGGGTCCCCGCCCCAGCCCAGCCGGCTGGTCATGCCAAAAAGCATTCCACGCCACGGATTGCCTCCCCCCTGGAGCATCTCGCCGAACAAACCGTAAGGAATGCCTGAAATCTCTACCAGCCAGTAATCGGGCGGCTCGTTGTAGTCGAAGCCCTCGCCAAACCACAGGCTGTCGATGCAAGGAAACAATTCCATGTATTGGTTGGCGCAACTGTTCAAGCCGTATTCGGGATGGAAATTGTTGCCGCTATGGAAATCGATTAGGCAGTCGCGTCCGCTGCGTTGCATCACTTTGCGCACCCGTTTCATAATCTCGCGATCATAGCCGATGCCGTCGAGGTACAAGCCGTCGATGCCCACGTTGCGGATCAGCCAGTTCAGGCCCTCCAGGTAGTAATTGTGCCAACGCGATAGACCGGTCGTGGCCAGGGCGGCGTCAATTCGCCCGTTGCCCAAGGGAGTGTGCCAGGCCGGAACGTAATGGTCGATGACGTGTTCGCAGAGCCAGGAATCACCGGTCTTTGGGAGCGGAGCGCCGGGCTTCCGCTCTTGGAATTGGTCAGCCACATGGAATCCCGGGCCGTCGGCGAAGACTTCATCCCCGAGGCTGCGCAGGGCCCAGAATTCGCCGGTGTGATTGCTCAGCTCGCGAACCGTATAATAGAGTTTGACTTTCATGCCCCGGGCATGGGCCTGGCGAGTGTAGGCGGAAAGTTGCGGCACCGTCAGGAACGGATAATTGATGTAGGGATTCAAAGTATCTCCCTGGTGGATATTGATAATCGTGGCGCCGGTCTTGGCCACCTCTGCCACCGGGAGGGATTGGCTGCGGTGGAAATAGCGCCAGTGCCAATGGCGCTTGTCGAGCACCTTCACTGGCGTAATCAGCAAACCAAAATTGAAGTGCAGCAGCGCACCCGCTTTCAGTCGGCGCGGGCCGGTGTAGGCGCGGATCACCACGCGCCCGCCTTTCGCGTCCACGTCGCACCCGCCCCGCCCATTGTTGCTCCAGTCTCGGTACGGCCCGGATTGCCTCAGGTTGTAGAGGTCCCACCGGTCCTGGATGTCCTTGAGCTTGCAGCTCAGACCGGCATTGACATCGCCAAGCCACAGCTCGTTGTTGGCGTAGGCCACATTCCATTTCCAATGCCAGCGATCAGGCCGATAGCCTCCCTTTCGCCCCAACCCCATCATATACACCGCCTCTTCGCGCCGCAGCGGGATCTCCAAGCGCACGTCTTTGAGTTCGATCGGCTGCGCCGTCCGGAGAGTCAGCTTGAAGTTGATGTAGCCGTCGCATTCCATTTTGGCCCAGCAGTCGAACCGGAGCGGCCCGGCCTTGTTGCGTGACTCCCAGACCACCGCCCCGCTGCTCTGCTTCAGAATGCGCGGCACTCCGCCTGCCCAACGCGCCGCTCCGGAGCCAGTCTCCGCGATGAATGCCATCGGTCCCGCCAACAATTGTTGCGCGTGCCCATGGATGGAATCGTTGTTTCGCGAAAACGTGCTCTCGATGCTATCGAGCAGGCCCGTCGAGTTGAAGTGAACACTCCGGCCCAAAACCCGAACGGTCTGATTCTCAACCTGGACGGGGGTATAGGGCGCAAACACCTTATCATCCAGGCCAATGGTCGAATCGAGCCATCGCAGCCGTGATTGGCGCCAAATCTGGCTGTCGCCGGCGTCGGCCAGCACGCGGTCAGAAACCTCGAGTTCCAGCGCCACGGAGCTCGGCGGCTCGTCCTGGGCGGCAAAGGTCACGGTGCCATGATAGGCCTGGGCCTTGATGTCTTTGGGCAGAGCTACTCCAAACCAAAACGTCTGAACCTTCCCTTTGGGCACGTTGACCGTCTTGCGAAACGGTTGGCCGAGCCAATTCGTTCCGCCCAAATTGAAGCAACGCAAGGCGCTGGCCGGGATGCGTGTGCCATCCGCGCCAGTCAGGTCACTGTAAGTTGCCTGAACGTCCCGGATCGTCTCGCGATTGGCGTACAGCCCCACTTGGAACGTGTAGAACTCGCCACGGCAGGCATCGCCTTGGAACGAATCCCTCGGCCCCGCCTCTACCCAGCGCACAGGCAGTTCGTCCGTCATCCGGATGGGAAAGCGGCGATCTTCCGGGAACAAGAGGTAAGGGCGGTGGCGGTACTCCGCCAGGAACCGGGCCATTTCCTGAGGAGTCGCTGTTATTTCCATCGGGTCGAACCGGTGGAAGTCGTTGATTGCCTGAATGTCCACTATCTTGGCAGCGGGAACGCCTGCCGGTTCGCCGGCTCGGATGCGCCGGGCAATTGGAGCGCACGACGCGGCCCATTCTGGATCGGCGGTGTTGGTCGGGGCCAGGTAGCGCGTCGTCGGGAAATACCAGGGGCCCAGCGTCTGGAACGGAAGGTAATAAAGGAAATACTCGCCGGGTGCAGTAGGCGGCTCGAACAGCAGGTCGCCGGTGGAACGTAAAACGCTCACGCAAACCATATTCGTCACCTGCCGCCCCGTTGCCGCATCCACGAGAATGACGGCCTTGTCTTCCGGCTTCGCATCGCGCCGCCGCCAGGCCACGTGCGCCCAAACCACCGGCGTCTTCTCCGAAACAGCCAAACGCACCCGAACGTTCCCCAACCCCGCCACCAGCCAATCACCTGTCCCATAATTCAATACCGGCTCAGAACCGGAGGAGGGCAATCCGCCAAAGGCAACCAGCCATCCAAGCAGCCAGGCGCCGAACGTCGCGCGCCAAACGCGGGACCGGCGCCGCCGCGGGTCGATATGAAACGCGTTTAGACTGTAATGCTGGAAAGTCCGCACCGGCATGAATGGGTCGAAGGCGTATGGCATCAGCGGCGCATTCTGGCATATAGACACTCCTTCCGCAACGACACACTGCCGGCGTGCCGGCGAGTAGAGTAGGCGAAGTGGCGACCTGCAACCGCGCGGTCGAGTCGCTGGCGGCGCGGAAGATTTTCAGCGAGGGGCACTCCGGCTATTTTGGCCGGCACGCGACATGAGCGGGAGTCATGAGCCGCAACCCGATTTTAAGCGCGCCGCGGCCCTGAACCTGGTGGCCCGCCCTACCCGGACCAATAAGCGCCGAAGCGAGCCAGGTTGTCCTCGTTCAGGAATTGTGGAACTTCGGCGCCGGATTCACCCAAGGCAGCTTTGGCCTTTTGCCACAACTCGGTGCGCACGTAGCGCTGGTGTTCGCGTGGCCACGGCGTTTCAATCAGCAGTCGGATGGTCTCATCGGGGTGGCCGATAGCCAGCGCCAGGTCGGCCCGACGCTCGATGACGACCCGATGAGACGGTGCCGAAGCGAGCAAGGCGGCCCGGCGCTGGGTCAAACCAAGCTCCGCATACAGTTGGTCCAGTTCTGCCACCGCCACCGGATCATGAAGCGGCCCGGCCTCCAGGTGGACGACGGCGCGCGCCGGTTGACTAAGTCCTTTCCAAAGGAGCAAGCCAGCAACGCGGCGCGCCCTCGAGTTCGGACTGGTTTGCACCAGCCGCAGGGCCTCGGCGGGTCGCGCGTGAAATGCAAGCCAGAGTGCGAGCGGTTCAGTGGCGCTTGAGTTGTGCTCCAATTCACGCCGCAAAGCACTTTCCAAATCGAGGCCGGTCGGTACCGTCGAGGCGGGCAGCGGACCTTCATTAGCACGAAAGATCTCCCACTCGGTCTGCCAATCCGAGTGTTGCCAGCCCAGCCACGGCTCGGCCATTGGCGGCAGGCGCAGATTCGGCGTCTGGATGCGGTTGCAA
>JBJKSV010000243.1:0-3751 GCA_046703605.1 Limisphaerales bacterium | reverse complement strand
ACACTGCGGGTTCGACTCGAATGAAACTCTGGCCGGCTTTGGCGCCCGCTACTCCGGATGCGGGAATTGAAAAGGTGCCAAGGGCCGACGCAACGGGTGCGGTCGTGCCAGATGCCAAAAATGAGCTAACGAGCGGCTTTCCGGGAGGCTGAGGGGCCGTCTTCGCGGAGAGGGAAGGCGTGGGAACTTGCGGCTCTCGGCTGCTGACAAGTTGTCTAAGGTGGGGTTCGGTCTGGGAGGGTGCCGCCAGCGGCAAAGCGCCGGCCCGCGGCGCTGGGAAGCCCGGCTGCCGAATTGCACTCGGTTGCTTCCCCGGAACAACGCCGCCTGTTGTTCGGCTGCCAGCCAGCAACGGCGATTTGGCCCCCGCGCCTCCAGCAAAAGGCCGGAACAAAACCGAAAGGGCAATTACCAAGGCGGCCAGGCCGGCGCCCAGCGCGATCCTCGGCCAAAAGCCGGAGAGGAGTGTCTTCCAAACATTAGGCCGTGGAGTGCTCTCAGAAAAGCCCTCTGTGGCTTCCAGCCGCAAACGCCGCCGCATTGCCGCAGGCATTTCTCTTGGCTCGCCGGCATCCCCGCGCCGCAGGGCGGCATAGGAGCGAAGCGATTGCTCGATTGGGCGTTCTGGTTGGTTCGACATACCCATCAAAAGTTAGACGGAAAAGCGGGCAATTCCTGTCCGGAAAAAACCTTCCGTGCGATAGGTTCCAACCGGTCCAGGCACTTGCTAAGGCGTGAGCTGACGGTCTTGGGGTTGAGACCGAGCGCGTGGCCAATTTCCTGGTAGCTCAGTTCGCCGAAATAGCGCAACTCGATCATCTCACGGCAGGGCTGCCCCAGTTGTTCCAGCGCCTGGTGCAAGAGGGCGGCGCTTTCACGGGTCATGAGATTTGCGTCCGGCCCCGGCGACGGGCTGGGCGGGTCGAGGACCAAGCCGCCTTCAGGCCCCTCGGCGTGAAGCGAGAGCGGGATTTGGCCGCCGCCGCGTTTGGCGGCACGCCGGTGCTGGTTATAGTCCCGGGCCTTGTTGGCCGCGATGCGGAAAAGCCAGGTCTGGAACTGGCATTCACCATTAAATGAACCCAGGTTCCGGATGACCGCCAGGAACACCTCCTGGCAGATGTCCTCGACCTCTTCGCGAACTAAATCATGGCCGAGTTGAAACACGAAGCGCACCGTCGCGGCGTAATGGCGCTCGAACAACTCGTCCCACGCGCCGGCGTCGCCTTGGCGGCAGCGCGCCAACAATTCAGCTTGCGGCCCCATGCTCTTCCCACCTTAGCTGAAGTTGTCGCATTTGAACAGAACGGAAATTTGGTGCATCGGAGGCTCTAAAGAATGATTGCGGGGGCCAGCCAACCGGTTATAGACTCCCTCCATGGTTCACACTGTGCTCAACCACGGTGCGGCAGGCGAGGTATCTCAGATTCGTGAGGTGTACGTGGGAGCGTATCGTCTGATGCTGCTGGCGCGCTTCCTGGACGAGAAATTCGCCAGTCTCTACCGCATGGGAAAGATTCATGGCGGGGTCTTTCTAGGCCGCGGTCAGGAGGCCCTGAGTGTTGCGCTGGGTCTGGCCCTGCGCAAAGGTGACATCTTTGCGCCCCTGATCGGCGACGCCGCCGGGCGCTTGGCCTTCGGAGAGAACTTGTCCGACAGCATTCGCACCTATCTCGGTTCGGCCCTCGGCCCCATGAAGGGGCGCGACGGCAATGTACACCGCGGACGGCCCAAGGAAGGGGTGCTGGCGATGATCAGCCACCTGGGCGCGATGATTTCAGTGGTCAACGGAGCCCTGATGGCCCGGCGGCTCAAGGGCATGTCCGGCATGGTCGGCGCCGCCTCTGTCGGAGATGGAGCGACTTCCACCGGGGCCTTCCATGAGGCTCTCAATCAGGCAGCGGTTGAGAGGTTGCCCTTGGTTGTGGTCGTCGCCAACAATCAATACGCCTACTCTACCCCGAACGAACGGCAGTTCGCCTGCGCCTCGCTCGTGGACAAGGCGGCCGGCTACGGCGTCCACGGCGAGGAACTGGATGCGACCGACCTCTCCGCCTGTCTGGCAGTGTTGGGCAAGACTGTGGATCGGGCGCGCTCCGGCGGCGGGCCCCAACTGGTCGTCGGCCGGCTGCTCCGGCTCTGTGGACACGGAGAGCATGACGACGCGTGGTATGTCGATTCGGCACTGAAAGCCTCCCCGGTTGGCCGCGATTGCCTGGTGGCCGCCCAAGAGCACTTGCGCAGATCCGGCTGGGCCGATCCGGTGATGCTGGAGGCGTGGCGCGAAGAGGCCCGCCAGAAGGTCGAAACCGCCGTGGCCAAGGTCCAGCGTGAACCGGGTCCAGACCCTTACACTGAAGATTGGTGCGCCCTGGCCTCCAAACACCTGAGGGAGGGAGGCGTCTAAATGAGTATCACCTACCTTGATGCCATCCGCGAGGCGCAGGCGCGCGCTTTGGCGGAAGACCCGCGTGTGTTCATTTACGGCCAGGACGTTGCCGCCTTTGGAGGCGCCTTTAAGGCGACGAAGGGCCTGGCGCAACGTTTTCCCGGACGCGTGCTGGATGCTCCGATTAGCGAAGACGCGATGATCGGAATGGCGGTGGGGGCGTCTGTGGAAGGAATGAGGCCGATTGTCGAGATGCAGTTCGCTGATTTTTCCACGACGGGCTTCAACCAGATCGTCAACCAGGCCGCCACACTCCATTGGCGCACTAACGTGCCCTGCCCCATTACCGTCCGTCTTCCCTGCGGAGGCACTTCCGGCAGCGGTCCCTTCCACAGTCAAAGCCTGGAGACCATCTACGCCCATTACCCCGGGCTGGTGGTTCTGACCCCAGCTACCGTCGAAGATGCCTACAGCATGTTGCTCGGAGCAGTGGCCCTGGATGACCCGGTCATCTTTTGCGAACATAAATACCTCTACTATCACCTCAAGGCGGAGCGACTGCCCACCGAGGCCACGCCTATCGGCAAAGCCCGCATCGCCCGTCCGGGACGCGATATGACCATCGTGGCCTACAGTGCGATGCTCCACGAAGCCCTGGACGTTGCCCAGGAGCTCGCCGCCGAGGGCACCGAAATCGAGGTCGTGGACCTGCGCTCAGTCAAACCGCTCGACACCGATACGATTATGGCCTCCGTCGCGCGCACGGGCAGGCTCCTGTGCGTGGGCGAGGCCTGGCCTTGGGGCGGCGTTACGGCCGAAGTCGTCGCCCGCGTGGCCAGTGAAGGCTTTGGTCTCCTTGACGCCCCACCCCGCCGGCTCAACGCCAAGGATACCCCTGTCCCTTACCACCCTAACCTCTGGGCGGCGCATCGCCCAACGGCTCGCAGCATCGCCGCCGCGGCCAGAGACCTGCTGGGGTTGTGAAATAAGCCGATATGCCTTCGATCCCTGTCATCATGCCTCAACTGGGCGAGTCCATCGCCGAAGCCACCGTCATCAATCTCCTCGTAAAGGCGGGCGACTCTGTGGAAACCGGCCAGGACATCATCGAAATCGAGACCAACAAGGCTGCAATGAACGTGGCGGCGCCCTGTTCGGGCACGGTTGAAAGCTTTCTGGTCGCCGTCAATGAGAGCTACCCCGTGGGCGCCGTGCTCGGCTATCTCGCCGCCACCGAGGAAGACGCAGCTCGGTTGGGATTAATCGACGGGCGGCCTCGGAGCGGAAGCCGCGATTTGCGACCGCAGCTCCATGCCCCCACCCACGCCCCAAGCGAAGAAAGGCACAAACGGGTCCAGCCTA
>JBJKSV010000242.1:0-3346 GCA_046703605.1 Limisphaerales bacterium | reverse complement strand
ACCTCCGGAACCTCGCGGAGAGCGTCCTGAGACCGCAGCTCTGGAACTCCGCTCACACCGGGGTAGAGCGCTTCGGCTCCGGCAGCAAAGAGCAATTGACAAAGCTTGCGAAGGCCATCCGCCAAGTCGCGCCGATCGTTTTCGGCTAGATGATAGCGGACAAGAGGGTCGCGGAAACCGGGTAGAGGGCGAATTGTCCCGTGGCCTTCGCCGGTGATCATGGCGTAATAGTTGGCCATCCGGGGCCAATGCCGGCTGACGTTCGGGATAAAGGACGGGTGCTCGATCAGGCCCAAGGCCAGGAATGGAGGAGTGCTGATGGAGCAGCCAAAACTCAGGCGTGGCGCGAATTCCTTTACCTGATGCACCGGCACTCCCATTTGCGCCGAATTGACCTCTTCAGGAAACCTGGCCGCCACTTTCACCGTGGGATGCATCCTCAAGGCGTCTCCCACGTGGCGGCCCAAACCGCTGCGCCGGAGCAGTGCTGGGGTTTGGACCGCTCCGGCGCAGAGAAAGAGGGTTTCGGCCTGGATCTGGATAGCGCCGATGTCTGCATGGCGCCCAACGAGCGACCATTTTTCGCCAGCCCGGTTTATCCGCAGGGCCCGCGTGCGCGGCAGCAACTTTCCTCCCGCCCGCAAGAACCGGGGCACGAACGTTTTCGTCATAGATTGGCGGGTGCCGGCACTCCCGGTTTCGTCCTTGTATGAGAACCAGCGCGGGACTTCCAACGATTTCCAGCCCAGTTGGCGGGCGCCTTCGTGCAGTTTGAGCGAGGCGGGCGGCAGTTTTCCCGGCGTGAGCGAGACGGACAGGTCACTTTCGCAGGCCTCGAAATGCGGGAGCAGGTCGCTTTCAGCGAGCGCCTCCACTTTGTAGGTGTTTCGCCAATGCGCAAGGATGTCCGGTGGTGTCCGATGGTAAAGGCCGCTATTGATCTCGCTGCCGCCCCCAACACAGCACCCCTCGACATACGCCACCTTGTCCCGTCCCATCGCCACGGTCTGCCCGCCGTTGCGGTACTTCTGCTCCATCTCCTGGCGCGAAAAGGGGACGCACGACTCGATCTGGAGAAACGGGCCTTCCTCGATCAGCAGCACGTCGCGTCCCGCCTCGGCCAGCAGACAGGCCGTAACGGCTCCGCCGGGGCCGGAACCGACTACGGCGATTTCGCATCGGAGTTCGTGAGCCGGTTCGGCGATTAAACCCTTCCAGGCGGAGCCCGGCCGCGGCGGCTCCGGCGGTTTGCGTGCGCTTTGCCAATTTCGGACTGAGGGAACTCCGCTAACCTCAATGGCGTCCGTTCTGGCAGGCGACACCGACTCCCGACTGTAGAGGGCAAGCGTGGCAAGGCTCTCGTAATAGCGGAGCAGATCCCGCTTAAGCCCCAGCTTCGAGCCTTTCCATGAGTGAATGCGCTGCGCGCGCGCGGCGGCACTCCATGGATGGAACCGATGCCCGGAACTGAAGATAGCTGAGAGGTCAAATCCGAGTGTCACGACGGTCATCGGCAGGCGCAGAAAGTCCGGGAGCCGGGCCTGCTGTTGAAGTACAAACCGGGTCAGATCGTTGTAAGGCGGCTCCAACTCCGGACGGCCCTCGCCTGACTGGTTTTTGGCCAGAGAATAAGCCAGGGCCGAGACTGTGTCATGGAGCCATGCTCGGAACATGCCCCGGTTAGCCGCCGATGCAGCTCATTGACCTGGAGGGCGCGACAAAATCGGGTTCGCCGATGTGGTGGCGGGCCTCTTTGTGCTGGACGACCTCTTGCAGCCATTCCGCTATCGCCTCGTCCGAACCCCCGGTGCGCAGCAGCGCGCGCAGGTCATGCTCGACCACGCTGAACAGGCAGGTGCGAATCTTGCCGTCCGCGGTGAGCCGGAGCCGGTTGCAATGACCACAGAACGGTTCGCTGACCGGGGCGATGATTCCGACCTCGCCCTGGCCGTCAGGAAAGGCCCAGCGTTTGGCCGTGGCCGAGGGATTGGCCAGACCAAGGGGCCGGAGATTAAACCGGGCCTGGAGGCGCTCGATGATTTCGCGTCCGGTCACGACCATCTCTTGGAGCCAAGCCCGGGCCGAATCCAGAGGCATGAACTCGATGAAGCGCAAGCTCAGACCGCGAGTGCAGGCGAACTCCGCCAAGGCCTCGATTTCATGGTCATTTAGATCCCGAATAACGACGGCATTGACCTTGACCGGCTCGAATCCCAATTCCTGGGCCAAGGCGATGCCGTGTAGGACGTCCTCCAGGCCATCGCGCCCCGTCATCTTCTTGAAAGTCTCCCGGTCGAGCGAATCCATGCTAAAGCTGACGCGGCCAAGGCCGGCATCGCGGAGCGCCTGCGCCTTCTTGGCGAAGAGGAAGCCGTTGGTGGTCATGGCCAAGTCGGTAATGCCCTCGATTTGAGAGAGCCTGCTCACCAGACATTCGAGATTCTGGCGGAGCAAAGGTTCGCCGCCGGTCAGCCGAATTTTTTGAATGCCCAGACTGATGGCGATGCGAACGATGCGCTCAATCTCCTCGAAGGTTAGGATCTGAGAGCGGGGGACCCATTGCTGGAGAATGGGGGTTGAGTTGGGCATATTCGCCCACCGCCCCCGATAGAAATTCTGTGCCGCTTCAGTTTCCGGCAGGCAGTAGAGGCAGCGGAAATTGCAGCGGTCGGTCAGGCTGACGCGCAGGTCGCGCAGGACCCGTCCGTAGGAATCCACCAGTGGGCCACGGCTCATTTGGCCGGCGAGTTGGTCGTCGCCGGGCTGTCGGTGGAGGGCGGGAGGACACGCACAGCGCCGCTGGAGCTGACCTCAACGTTAAGGTCGATGGGGCGAGTCGTGGCAGGCGCGGGCTGTTCCGTCCCAGTCAGGGTAGTGAGAAGTCTTTGAGCGGTCTGGTCCTGCGTGCCGGCAAAGAGGGCGCGCCGGATATAGTCGATACGGCGGGCGACTGAGAGTTGCTCTTTGGCTCTGCCAAGCTCGGCGCGTAAGACGGTCACATCGGCGAACTGGCGCTCCAGTTCGGCTTTCTCGGTGTTGAGCCGGTCGAGTTCCTTTTGCAAGAGGGCCCTGTCTCCTTCCGAGGCGGCCAGTTTGCGCTGGGTCTCGGCGATTTGGGAATTCAGTTCAGAAATCGAGGCCGTCAGATTCTTGGCTCGATTGTCCAAGTCCTGGTTTTGCTTCTCCAGCTCGGCGATTTTGGCCTGGCGCTTTTGAAGCTCGTCTTCCCGCGCCTTCAGTATGGTCTGGGTCTTGTCGAGGTTGGCGGAGACCTGGGTGAGGTTGGCGGAGACCTGGGTGTAATTATTCGTCAGGTCACCATAGGCTTTTTTCTGGCTGGCGAGGT
>JBJKSV010000241.1:0-2806 GCA_046703605.1 Limisphaerales bacterium | reverse complement strand
CGGGACGGACGACGCGGGAGAAACGCGGCAAAAAACCGGATTAGGAACCACGGAACACAGGGAAAGCGAAGAAGCAAAGACGGGAAGCATTTCCTCGCAGGGGCCTTGCACTACAGCCCCATGGCCTGGATCCCATTTTTCCGTGTACTCCGTGTATTCGGTGGTTTTCTGCTCCCGCAAAAGTCGTGTCGGCCTCCGCACCTTGCGGAAGGGGGCGGGCAACTTTATCTTGCGCCTGACATGGTCAAATCGTCTGCGCGGCCAGTGATTCGCCTTCGCGGCGTCCGCCACAACAACCTGAAAGATTTCGATCTCGATCTGCCCCTCAACGAGCTGATCGTGATCACCGGCTTGAGCGGCTCCGGGAAGAGCTCGCTGGCGTTCGACACCCTTTTTGCCGAAGGCCAGCGCCGCTATATCGAGACCTTCTCCCCGTACGCACGGCAGTTTTTCGACCGCATGGACAAGCCGCGGGTCGATAGCATCGAAGGCATTCCCCCGGCTATCGCCATTGAGCAACGCAACGCCGTCAAAACCACCCGTTCCACCGTGGGAACATTGACCGAGCTTTGCGATTACATGAAGATGCTCTGGCCTCGCATTGCCCAACTGCGCTGCCGCCAATGCGGGCGGCCGGTTCAGAAGGAGTCACCCGAACACGTCTGGTCGGTGCTAAGCCGGTTTTCAACCGGGCCGAAGAAGGGCAGCGAGACGAACAATCTCGAGGTGCTGGTCACTTTTGACCTCCCGCTGACGGAGAAACTGCCGGTGGAGGAGTGTTTGGCGCTGGTTTCCAAGCAGGGCTACCAGCGGCTCTTGCTCGGCGCAAGAGTGCTCAGAATCGAGGAAGCCGGGCCGGGCGTCGGGGACCATTTGACGGTCATTCAAGACCGGCTGCGCCTGACGCAAGAAAACCGGGCGCGGTTCAACCAGGCATGCGAACAGGCCTATCATTTTGGAAAGGGCAAGCTCGCCGTATGGGAGTTCGGCGATTCTTTAGCGGCTTCCAATCCGCGCCTTTTCTCCAACCGGCTGCATTGCGCTCAGTGTGACATCCAATACTCGCCGCCGGCTCCGGCCTTGTTCAGTTTTAATCACCCCATTGGCGCCTGTCCGACCTGCCGCGGCTTCGGACGAATCATCAGCATCGATTATGGCCTGGCCCTGCCGGACCGCTCCAAGACCCTCGCCCAATGTGTGGTCAGGCCATGGCAAAGCGGCCTGGGCGCCGAATGCCAGGACGACCTCCTCCGACAGTGCCGGCAGTTTGGCATCCCGACCGATGTCCCCTTTGAGAAGCTGCCCAGGAAATGGCAGGACTTTGTCATCGAAGGGGAGCCAGGCTACGGCAAGGATGCAGCCCACGAGTGGCCTCGGGCGTGGTATGGGGTCAAAGGCTACTTTCGCTGGCTGGAGTCCAGGTCTTACAAAATGCATGTCCGCGTGCTGCTCTCCCGCTATCGCGCCTACACGCCCTGCCCCGATTGCCACGGAACCAGGTTCCGGCCCGAGACATTGTTGTATAGATGCCCGCTTGCAGCGATGCCGGGCGAGGGCCGTCCCGTTGGAATGGCCGACAGGGATGGGCGCGCTCGCGCGGAGGCAATCGCCCAGAAGGGCGCAGCCTTGAAGAATGGGAGAGGAGAGCGCCATGGCCACAGGTTGCCTCAAAGAGAGCTGACCTTGGCCAACTTCTACCAACTGTCGATCCGCGACGCTCTGCATTTCATCGAGCGTTTGTGCCAGGAGCGTCCCTCGCGTCCGAACGACACCCTGGCCCTTATCCTGAATGAGGTCCGTTCACGTCTCCAATACCTGGACGAGGTTGGGCTGGGCTACCTGAGCCTGGACCGGCCCACACGCTCGCTCTCGGGGGGAGAAACCGAGCGAGTGAACCTGACAACCTGCCTCGGCAGCCGGCTGGGGAACACGCTCTTTGTGTTGGACGAGCCGAGTGTGGGGCTGCATCCGCGCGACACTCAGCGGCTCATCGGCATTCTCCAACGGCTCCGCAGTGCGGGCAACACAGTCGTAGTCGTTGAACACGAAGCGAGCGTGATTCGGGCCGCAAACCAGATTGTGGACCTTGGCCCCGGGCACGGAGCGACAGGAGGGCGCGTCGTTTTTCAGGGGACACACCCCCAGATTCTCAGGTCGAGGCAATCGCTGACGGGACAATACTTAAGCGGAGAGAAGCAGATCCCGATTCCGAAACGAAGGCCATCGCCGCCCAGAGCAAGGAGACACGCCTCGCCACACGCAATCTCTGAAGCGAGAGATGGCAGCCACGCGCGAACTCTGGCGTCGCCAGGCGCGGGCGTTCTCACGCTGGCCCATGCGAACAAGCACAATCTGAAAGACCTGACATTGGATATTCCCTTGGGCCGGCTGGTGTGCGTCACCGGCGTGAGCGGCTCAGGCAAGACAACGCTTATGCGTGAGGTGCTCTGGCCGGCATTAACCGCAAGGCTCGAAACGCCGGCGCGCAATGCCAAGGCCTCGGACCGCCTGGATTCGGAGCCAGACGCCGATCAAGACGACCTGGATGCCTCCGGCGATTACATCGCGGCCCGGGTTCGCGGCGCCGAGCAGCTTGGTCGTGTTCTCCTGGTCGATCAGTCAATCCTGGCCAAGACCCCGCGCTCGAATCCCGCCGTCTATATTGGGGCCTTTGACGAAATTCGGGAGCTCTTCGCACAATCGGAGCTGGCTCGGCAACGCGGTCTCAAAGCCAGCGCCTTCAGCTTCAATTCAACCCAAGGTCAATGCCAGCGTTGCCGCGGCGCGGGATTCGAAAAGATCGAGA
>JBJKSV010000240.1:0-5147 GCA_046703605.1 Limisphaerales bacterium | reverse complement strand
TTGAGCAGATAGGGCTGCCACTGCGGCCCCCAATTCTCCGGCGGCCCCAGAATCCACTTGAGCTGGCCCGTGGCCCTGGAGATTTTGACCACCGCGTTTTGGTGTCGCATCGAGATGACAAGGGAGTCGTCTCTGGGGTCTTCGAGGATGGTGTTCGAGTGTTCGACATCCCAGCCTCCTTCCCAGTAATCGAAGAGGTAACTGATGCGCATGGGGTCCAGGACGTCGATGGGCGACCAAGTGTTGAGCAGCGCGGAGTTGGTAGCCGAGATTTCGACTATCTCCTGGTAAAGGACATCGGCATCCTCAAGCGGCGCGTTGGGGTCCGTCGCGCTAGTGGGATAATTGGCCTCTGGTTCCAGTTGGTCGCTCAGGTAAAGAATCGTGCCATGGGACGTAGGCACGCCGTCATGCAGATTCACCGGGAGATAGTCCGGCACGACCCAATTCCTGACGATGTTTCCCAGCAGATCGACCTCGAAGAAATTCGTGTTCCACGGCATGAACAGATCCCCGTTGGGCAATTGGCGCACATCGGCGGTGGATGGAGGCGCGCCGTACCAAACCACCTGGCCGGAGCTATCGACAATGACCACGTACCAATAGGTCTCGTTGCCGACCCCGACCCGGAAGAGCGTGTATCCCGGTTCCATTTTGGCCGGGTTGCTCTTCAAGACGGTGATGTTGGGGAAATCCGGTGGCAACGGATCGGTGATGAAGACCAATGGCTTGGGGAATGTGACCTTGTTCCGATATGGATCGTACACGCTGACCGTAATCAGGTTGGTTCGCCCCGGCTTGAACCCGAAAAGCGGTATGGAATGGATGGTCGCGTAATCGTAGAAGTTCCGCTGCCACGTCTCCTTTCCGTCGTTGATCGAGACGCTCACGCGTGTCTGACCTGTTGTGGTCAATCTGAGCAACCCGGCCAGTGGCGCGTTAGTTGAGGGCGTAAACGTCGGCGCCGACACGATTCCAGCCGCTGTAGAGCGGATGACGCCTGCCATGAGAGCCAGCGCTATCATCCCCTGGAGCACCGCCCCCTGCCCCGATGCCAACAGTCGCGCGTTAGTCCTTCTTTGTTCTGTTTTCAGCCACTGCCGCTGCCCACCGCGATTCGCTCTCATCCCGACATTCTCTTTTCGCACATCTTACGTCCCAGGCCACGGCCCCTGATCGGAAGGGCGGATTGCCTCCGGAGCGTGGCCTGAGGTTGCCGAGGGGTAGCGCGAATCGTGCCAGGTTCAGCGCCCTTCAGCTTGGCCTTGTTTATAGCGGTTCCGGTCTCCGGATAGCCAAAACTGGCGCTGCGGATGGTTAATGACTATCCAGGGCTGGATAATCGCTGAGCTTGGGCGGAGGGGATTCGTGTTCTCGATATTCCCGGAGCATTTTCGCTAGATCGGGGCCTGACGGGTGTTTGGGTGATCCTGTCTGCGTTGCCGAGCGCTTGTTTTTTCAGAAGCAATGGCGTATTCTTCCCTGATGAGCACGATTGGCGCCGCTTCCCAATGGAACGCTGTGGACTTCATGGTGGACTTTCACAGCCGCGAGAAGCGATTGGGGCTGCTGAGCGAGACCGTCGCCTGGGTGGCTTCTCTTTCCCTGTTCCGTGAAACCGAAACGCGGACACATTACCTGCATCGGCCAACCGACGAAGACCGCCGGCGCCACAGAACACTCCTTGCCGCGCTGATCGCTGGTGGCGAACGCCTTTTGGAGCGTGCCCGAGAGGTCGGGGGCTTGCCGGATAATCTGGACGGCATTAAGACGGACGACCTCGATGCCATGGTCGAGGAACTGCGCACGACCCAACTCCAGTGGGAAGGTGACATGACCCCCCAAAGACGCGAACAGATTCTCAAGGAGCTGTTTGATGTCACGTAACGCTGGCCCGGAGCGCGTTCTCCAAGCTTGGTCGAGTGGGAGAACTGCTCCAGAGAGCGAGGGTATCGAGCAATTTAGCGCACGCGCAGCAGGACGGCTGAGTGAGGCGGGACATTCACGGACAGCCCGCTGGTCGTCAGGTGCACGGCATCCAAAGGGAGCGGGGTCTTCGATTTTTCGCCGGCGTCAGCCGAGACCTCGTCGCTGGGGAACAATGCCGCGCTGGCCACTGAGGAGATGGGATAGGGCAACTTGTCCGGGTGGAGCAGGCAATGAATTTCGCGAGCGGTTTCATCCAGGTTGCCCAGGAGCAGCCATGATTCACCGGGCCGGCTGTAAATGGCCGAGCCGCACCGGCCGCCGCTAACGATGACGGCCCGGTTGCGCCAGTCCGCGAAGCGGCAGGTTTCCAGCGACCCGATGGGCTTGAGGACCTTGTAGAGGTCAAAGGTCTCGGGACTTGCGGGCCAGGGTGTCACGCCCGCCAGGAGGGCTTCCAAGGCGAAGAGGCGGAAGAGGCTGCGCGGCGCGTTGGCATCGATTTGGCCGTAGCTGATGACCCCGCGCGGGCGCGCATTGACCAGCGACCATTCCAGGGGCAATTGGTCGAGGTTGGGCCCTTTGGCCGGCCACTTTCCGTAGCCCCATTCATTGGCGACGACGTAGTTGGCGAAATTCTCGGTGGCGAACATGGGCGTCATGGTGTCGTGGACAATGACAAGTCCATGCGGCCCGACGCGGCGGCGCGTCCATTCCATGAGGTTGAGAAGCTCGTCGATGTCCCAATGGCCGGCGGCGGGTTGGCCGGGCTTGAGGTGTTCGTGCCGGGGATTGTAGCAGACCAGCGCGACGTTCCAATCGTAATAGACGCCGTCCAGGGGATTGTGGGTGAGGACGCGATCGACGCAGAACTTGAGGTAATCGAGCCAGCCGGAGCGCAGGCACATTTGGGCGCCGAACTCGGATTTGCCGCGATAGATGTTGTGCTGGAGATCGCCTTTGCGGTCCATCCTGCCCCATTCCATGCCGTGTTCTTTGAAGGCGGCGGTGCTGGGATGCAGCTCTTTGTTGGAGAAATAGGTGCCGACCAGGATGCCGGCCTTGTGGCAGTCGTTGATGACCGCGTCGTACTTGTCCATGTCCGGATAAGGCGGGTAGGAGCCGTCTCGCCAGAATAGGCCGTCGCCGTAGTAATCGCCGTCGTTGTGGCAATGGACGGTCTGAATGCCGGAGGCAGCCCACCGCCGAATTTGCTCGGCGCTGACCCACTCGCCCCGGTTCCGGTTGAAGGAGGCGTGGAGCCACGGTTTGAAGGCGTGGCCCTCCAATAGCGGCAGCCCGATGTAATAATCGTAAGTCAAAACCGCGGGAACGCGGACCGCCGACTGTTCGTTCTCGTATGGCGAGACCGCAAAGGCAATGCCGGCGGGAGTGGCGCTGGCCCGGAGCACGCTCCGGCCCTGGCCGCGTTTGCCGGAGACCTGCAAATCCCATTCCGCCAGGTCGTCCGACACGAACCACTCCAACCCCTCCCTGCCTGGATCGACAAACATCGCATAGCGCGGGATGTAGGGCGTATCGATAGCCGCGGCCCCGTCTGGCGCCACCTTTCCCCAATGGCAAGTGTTGAAGGAAAACGGCGGCGCGCCTTCCTGTTCCATACGGCCATCGCGGTAGCCGTAAGCGGACAGGCTTGGGGCAAGGACGGTTGAGACCGGGCAGATTTCCTTCGCGCGGAAATCGCTTGGGAAGGTGATTTGCTTGTGAATCTTCACATAGCCCCAACGGTAATCATAGGTGGCTTCAATGCGGATGCTCGACTGCCAACCCTGGCCGCCTCGCAACTTGGCTTCAACGGTAACGACCGCGTTTGAATCGTCCTGCCGGGCAGTGACTCGGGGAGCGGGGTCGTTGAGGTCGGAATACACCTCTCCGGCCGCGTCCTGGACGCGAGTGTCGAACGGACTGACCAACAGGTTTTGGGCCCTGCCGTAGGTCAACCGGATAGACGAGATGGCGCCGCCCCGCTTGAGATCCTGCTTGATGGCGTAATACGGCGTGCGCAATGTGAGCGCTTGGTTCACATCGTCGCGTTGGATGGAATAGGGTTGCGGCCAGGTCGAAGCGGTCGCTTGCGGCAACTCTTTCGCGGTCACGGGCAGCGCACAGAGCAGGAAAAGAGCGCAAATGCGGACGCTGGCAGGCAGGCTAGCAGTCACGGCGTGGCGAGGCTTCTTCATAGCAATAATGATCGCGGGTTTTGCAGCGGATGCGAGACAATTCGGTCACACCAATTTGACGGGAGGGCGTCCCCTCGCCACTTCCAGGGGCAGCAGGACCGATTTTTCATGCATATGCATGATTTTTTGGTCCCGGCAGGCACGACCGACTCCCCGTACGGATTTTTCGTGCATAGGCACGATTCTTCGGCCGTGCCTGCATGCACATTGAGCATTGAGCATTGAACATTGAGCATTTATGATTTTTCATTACCCGGCTGGCGGAGCAAGCGGCGGTGTATCCATGCAAATATTGAACATCAAGAAAGCGGGCGCGTGCAAGTATGACCTGATTGCGCTGGGCGAGGTCATGCTGTGGCTGGACCCGGGCGAGGGCCGCGTGCGCACGGCTCGCAACTTCCACGTCTGGGAAGGCGGTGGCGAATACAACGTCGCGCGCGGGCTGCGGCGCTGTTTTGGGTTGAAGACGGCGGTCTGCACGGCCTTTGCGGACAACGACGTGGGCCGATTGCTGGAGGATTGCATCCTCCAGGGCGGCGTGGATACGGAGTTCGTCAAATGGGCGCCTTTCGATGGCGTTGGGAGGACCGTCCGCAACGGGTTGAATTTCACCGAGCGCGGGTTCGGGGTGCGCGGAGCGTTGGGCATTTCGGACCGTGGCCATACGGCCGCCAGCCAACTCAAACCGGGCGACTTCGATTGGGAGCATATCTTCGGGCAGGTTGGCGCGCGTTGGTTCCACACGGGAGGCATTTTCGCCGCGTTGAGTGAGAGCACGGCCGAGTTGGCGCTGGAGGCGGTTCGGGCTGCGCGAAGGAGTGGGGTGGTGGTTTCTTATGACCTGAACTACCGGCCCTCTTTGTGGAAGGGGATTGGCGGCGTGGAGCGGGCGCGGGCGGTGAACCGCGAGATTGCGAAGGAGGTGGACGTGTTGCTGGGAAACGAAGAGGATTTCACGGCGTGCCTGGGCTTTGAGGTGGAGGGTCTGGATGAAGAGATCTCGACGATTGAGGTGGAGGC
>JBJKSV010000239.1:0-4499 GCA_046703605.1 Limisphaerales bacterium | reverse complement strand
TGGAATTCGTGCCTCTTCAATTGCAAGTCGCAAATCGCAAATCTAAAATCTAGTTTGGCACCGGGTTGAGAGGAATGTCGCCTGTGTAATGGCGATAGTCGATGCCCACAGTGAAGCCGGTGAATTTAATCCTCGAGACGTGGTTGTCCACCCAGACGGTCTGGTCGGCGTTGCCGTGGCGATACCACTCCCGATCGAAATGGTAGCCATTGTAGTATTCAGTGGAAAGGCCGCCGTAGTTCTGAGGGGCATCGGACCCAATCCACTGCGTCAGGATCCGCGAGCTTCCGGGAAACAGGCCGAGGCTGTCGTCCGGCCCCTCCATCTTCTGCTCGGCGGCGTCCTGGCAGAAGATCATCTTCGAGGGGCTCTTATAGTCGCTGAGCTTGAGCGCCGGGGCGACCTTGTCGGCTGCAGCAGCGGTATATGAGAGGGTCAGGAACTGGCACACGCCGTAATCGGAATCCTGCCAAAACTCAGAAGGGTAGTACAGGCCAGTGTCGTGCCATTCGTCGCAGTGAATGGAGTCGGGACAGTGGAAGAGATTCCGATTCCCCGCAAAATACTTGAGATAGCCCAGGGCCCAATAAGCCCCGTCCGCGTCGTCGTCGGGTCTGAGCACGATTTTGGAACGCGGATTAGAGAACCATTGGCCGCCATTCGGCATGTTCCCCTGTTTATCCTCCACCCAGTACGTGTCGTTATTATCGCTGGCGTACTGGAAGGCGGCCAAACCGATCTCTTTCAAGTTGTTAATGCACTGGGTCGCCTTGGCCTCGTCCTTGGCCCTGCTTAGTGCCGGCAGGAGCATAGCGGCCAGGATGGCGATGATGGCAATAACCACCAGCAGTTCAATCAGCGTGAAACCAGAACGTTCGGAGTGCCGGGCAGCAGACCGCGCGTCGAGCGCGCGGGGTTGCCGCCTCAAGGCACCCAACCAGCGGTGGGCGTGTGTCTTCATAGGAGAATGCCTCATCTCTCGCATAACTCGTTCCATAGTTCAAGCACTAAATTCGGACTTTTTCTGCTGTCCTGCTGCCCATCTTTATCGCATGGAATCCGGGGGCCTCAAGCGACAGTCATGTGACAGTTGGGTGTCGAGTGTTACACCCGTGTGGCTGGAGCCAGCGCGAAAAGAACCCGCCGAGGGCATCCTGGGAGCAGGCCCGCCAAAATTTTTGTTTCCGCCTTGACGTTTCAGCAAAAGAATGCTAGCAACATTTCCTATGACCCCGTGCCGCGAGTGCTTGCGCCGTGCGCTTCCGCAGAGCAGAAGGGCGCCGACAAGCATGGTGAGAAGATGGCGCGGTGCGGCGAGGTCGCCGGTGAAGCTTTAAACCAATCAATCGATTACATGAAAAGTCCCTCAATCAGCCCCATTACTCGCCCTTTCGCATCTGGGCATCAGCCGGAGTCTATGATCGCCAGATTCCGTCGTGGCCGCCGGAGAGGTTCTTGCAAGCCGCAGGCAGCCTGGTGGCTCCTCGCCGGGATGGCGAGCCTGTTCACTATTCAGTGCGGCGCCCAGGTCCTGTTCTCGGATGATTTCATGAGCGGCACTTTGGATACGAACTTGTGGCGGATTGATGATCAGCCCTTCGAGAGCGGCACCAGCGATGTCGTCCCGACGGTCGGGGGCGGTTTGCTAAGCTTCTACGGCACTGATACCGCCGGTTATTGGGGTGGAGCGGCGATTGCCACGGTTCAGACCTTTGACGCCTCGCCGGAAACCAATCTGGTCTTTACGGTTGAGCGCGTCACCGAGGGAGGCGTGGGCACGGCCACGCGCAGCGCGATTTGGATAACCGACGCGACGCGCCAGCACTTTGTCTTCTTCGGGGATGACCGTGGGGAAGGCAGTTGGCACTACAACCGGAAGATTGGGGCCAGCGGCGACAATCCCACCGGAACCGGAACGGCGATCACCGCGCTCGACCAGGCCCCCTATAATGATTTGGGAGATCACACGATTAAGGCGGTGGTCAACGGGCAGACGGTCAAGCTTTACGTCGATGACGTGTTCGGGGCCGAGGTGGCATTTCCATTTTCGACCGGTATTGTCTTTGAAGTCGGCAGTTACGCCCGCGCGGTAGGCGACATCGCGAGCAGCACATTTGCCAACGTGAGTGTCTCCGCCGCGCCGACCGTCCTGTTCACAACCAGCGCCGGCGCCATAGAAAACTCCGCCCAATTGCTGGTGGGCAAGACTTCAACCAACATCGCCGTCCGGATTCCAGCCGGGCAGAACGCCTCCCAACCCTTTAGCGTCCGTGTTGTGACGAGCGACCCGAGCGTGGCTGTCCCGGTTGGAGCGGCGGGCGATACGCTGACGGTGACCTTCCCGGCGGGCGGGCCGGAGATTCAGAATGTTCCGATCCAGGGCCTTAAAGTCGGCGGCGCGGTTCTGTCCCTGGAAAACGACGCCGGCATTCTTGTGGGAAACAGCCTTTCGGTATTGGTTCCATACACCTCAGCCGGGGTGCTGTTGGAGGACGATTTCTCCGGCCCCACGGTCAACACGACGAATTGGCAGTTGAACACGCAGGGGTTCGAGACCGGCATCGGGGCCATGACGGCTTCGACCGCCACGGGCCAATTGGTGATTTCAGGCGGTTTGGCGACCCAGTATTGGGGTGGGCTCTCGCTAAAGACGGTGGATAGTTTCGAGGCGACGAAAGACCTGCCCTTGGTCTTTGAGATGGACCGGCCTTCGATGGCCTACACCGGCACTGCGGGGCGGGACGGTGTGTTTATCACAACCGCAGACCGTTCTCAGTTTGTCTTTTTTGGGCAGGATTGGGGCGAAACGGGCTGGGAGGTAAACCTCAACCCCGGAAGCCCGACCGGCAGCGGCACTAGCATTGCGGCGTTGAGCTCGCTCAACGACGGCCAGCCTCACCATATCAAGCTGGTGGCCAACGGCTCGACCGTGGAGGTGTTTCTGGATGGGATCTCCGGAGGGAGCTATTCCTTCCCGGTGCAGACAGGCATCCACTTCGAGGTGGGTGCGTACGCCCGGGCCAATGGCGATACCGTCAACGCGGCGTTTGACAATGTCAGCATCCGCACTGAGTACTCGCCTATCACAGTCACTCCGCCGAGCATTGTAACCGCTGCCAATGAGTCGCCCCAGACCGTAACAGTGGCCGTCTCGCCGTCCCTGCTTAACACCGGCCCGGCGACGGTGACCGTCACCAGCCGTGATCCTTCGGTGGCTGTGCCGGCAGGCGCAACAGACGGCGTCCTGACCCTGACTTTCCCCGCCGGCGGCTCGCCAACCAACACTTTCCAGGTCACGCCTATCGGAGTCGGCACGACTACCTTCGATATTACTAATGCGCAGGGCGTGGCGGTCGCCAACGGCGTCGATGTGACCGTAACCGAACCCCTGTATCCGCTCCTGAGCGACGATTTCAGCGGCGGGGCAATTGATTTGAGCAAGTGGCGGATTGACTCCCAGGGTCTGGAGCCCCAAAGCTCGGTCACCAACAACTCCTACATCACCGTGACCAACGGGATGGCCCAGGCCTACGTTGTGTCGGGCGGGGTGGGCGACGCCGCCGGGATATGGTGGGGTGGCTTGGCATTGGCGACGAAGGAGGTGTTTTCGGCCAGGCCAACCGCGCCGGTCTCCTTCGAGATCGACCGGGTGGGGCTGGTTGGCACGGGAGCGGAGCGCCGCACGGCCATCTTGATTACCGACACCTCGCGGCAAAACTGGGTGATGTTTTCCGATGACGACCTCAACGGGGGATGGGTCGTGGACCAATCCAGCGGCACGTTGCGTCAGAACAACACGGGTGTGGCGGCCTTCGCGGATCCAAAGTTTAATGATCTGGGGAATCATCGCATGAAACTCCTGGCCGACGGCTCAACGGTGAAAGTGTACCTGGATGGCGTCTATGGGACCGAGGTGCCCTTTGCGATGGACCATGGCATTGTCTTTGAATTCGGCGCGTATGCCCGCAGCAACCCCGATTCGGTTCTCGCCACCTTCGATAACGCGCTCATCACGGGCCCCATTCCAGATGTGTTCAATACGCCCACCAGCGTGACGATTGGCGCCGGGGCCACGACCAATCCGGTCGTTACAGTGACTATACCGGCGCAGATTCATGAGACCAATACGGCCCACTTGGTGATCACCAGCGCCGATCCCTCCGTCGCTGTGCCCGCAGGGGGCACGGGCGGCTCGCTCACGCTAACTTTCCCTCCGGGAACGCCCGACCAGCAGACCTTCGAGGTGGCGCGCGTCGGAACGGGTGTCACCGAATTCACCTTCTCCAATGACCAGGGCGCTGTCTCGACCAACACGCTCCAAGTCATCGCCCAGAACGCCAATCCCACGGTATTGTTGTCGGACAATTTCGATTCGCAAACGATCTCCAGCGATTGGCTGGTGAACACCAACTTCCATGTGGAGCCGGCGTATGCCTCAGTGGGGGAGAGCGCAGCCAGCGCCGCCGTAGGTGACCTCGAGTTGACGGTCACCGCCGTAT
>JBJKSV010000238.1:0-3490 GCA_046703605.1 Limisphaerales bacterium | reverse complement strand
CCGCCTCGACTTCCGGCGGCGAGGCGGTCCGCCTCACGGCCGCCCCCGGCATGGAACTCTTTGCCAAATTCTCCCCGGACGGCAAGTGGATAGCCTTCACCGGCCAGTACGACGGCGACGAGCAGGTCTATGTCATTCCCGCGACGGGGGGCATTCCCAAGCAGCTCACCTTCTATCCGGCGCGCGGACCGCTTCCTCCCCGATGGGGCTACGACAACCAGGTCTATGGCTGGACACACGATGGTAAGGCGGTTCTGTTCCGCTCGCTTCGCGACCATTTCTCACCGGCGGACTGCCGACTCTATACCGTCCCGGTCAGCGGGGGCCTGCCGGTGGCCCTGCCGATGCCCACATCCGGGGCAGGGGATTTCTCCCCGGATGCACAGGAGATGGTCTATTCGCCCCTGTTTCGCGATTTCCGGACGTGGGACCGTTACCAGGGCGGGTGGGCCGAGCAATTGTACACCTTCGACCTGACTACCTACGCCACCAAACGAATTACCCACGATGCCTTTACCCATCGCGACCCGATGTGGATTGGCTCAAAGATCTATTTCGACTCCGACAGCACGGGCAAGCTCAACCTCTACTCTTACGACACCGATACGGGGAAGACGGAACTCCTCACCCACTACACTCAATGGGATATGCGCTGGCCCAGCACGGACCATAAACATCAAATCGTCTATGAATTGGATGGCGAGCTGAACATCTTCGACACCGACACCGGCAAGGCCCGCCATATTTCAATCCGCGTGCCCGATGATGGCCTGCGCATGCGGCCGGCCCAGGTCTCCGCCGCGGATGACATCGAGGATTTCGGCCTCAGCCCCAAGGGCCAGCGGGCGCTCTTTGTCGCGCGGGGGGATGTCTTCACCGCTCCCATTGAAAGAGGCCCCACTCGCAACCTCACGGATTCCTCAAATGCGCACGACAAATGGGCCAGTTGGTCGCCCGACGGGGCCAAGATTGCCTTTATCTCTGATCTCGATGGTGAGGATGAGGTCTATCTCATTGGTCAGGACGGTTACGGCAAACCGCAAGAATTGACGCACGGTTTCCATGCCATGCTGTATGCCCCTGAATGGGCGCCGGACGGCAAGCGGCTCGCCTTCTCTGATAAAGACGGTAAACTCTACGTCCTCACGCTGGCCGACAAAGAAGTGCAGGAGATTGCCCGGGATCGAGCCGGCTATCTGCGCGATTATGTCTGGTCGTATGATGGCGGGCACTTGGCGTTTACTCTGCACCATGCGGATGGATTTGGCTCGCTCTACATCTGGGATGTGAGGGATGCCAAGGTCCATCGCGTGACCAGCACGTTGTTCAACGTCCGCAATCCAGCCTGGGACCCCGCGGGAAATTATCTCTACTACGAAGCCGTTCACGAGTTCGCTCCCCAGATGAGCCAGACCGAATTCGATTTTGCCACCGACCGCGGCACCGACCTTTTGGCGCTGGCTTTGCGCAGGGATACCAAGAATCCGTTCCCGCCCCGAAGTGACGAAGTCACCATAACCAAAGACGAGGACAAGCCGGCTGCTTCAGAAAATAGCAGGGATCAAGCCGCGAAGGAAAAGAAGGAGAAAAAGCATCATGGCTATTTCTCCATCGATTACCACGGGTTGGCCAGTCGGGTGACGCGCGTCCCGATTCCAGGCGACAATTACGACGGGCTGGTGGCGACGAAGGACTACCTGGTCTATCTGCGCCGGGGCGCCTCCTTTTATGGCCGTGCGTCTTATCCGAAGCCGGTCCTGGTCCTTTTTTCGCTGAAAGATCGCAAGGAGTCCACGCTGGCCGAGGATGTTGGCAGTTTTGCCGTGTCTGATGACGGCAAGAAGGTGCTTGTCCGCAGTGGGCACGGCTTCAAGCTGTACGATGTCAAACCGGAAGGTAAGAACGGCGCCAAGACCGTCTCCACGGCCGATCTCATGGTGGACCGCGTGCCGCAGCAAGAGTGGGAGGAAATGTTCAGGGAGGTATGGCGGCGCTACCGGGATTTCTTCTATGCCCGGAACATGAACGGGTATAATTGGGAAGCCATTCGGAAAAAATATGAGCCGCTGGTCAAGTATGTCGCCGACCGGTCGGATTTGAACAGCCTGGTTGGCCAGATGATCGCCGAGCTAAGCAATTCACACGCGTATATCACGGGCGGCGATTTGGGCCTGCCCAAGCGCCATGACGTGGCCCTTCCTGGGGCGCGGTTCAAACTCGACGCCGCCTCGGGTCGCTACCGCATCAGCAAAATCTTTGCGGGCCAGAACCAGGAAGAGATCTACCGTTCGCCGCTCACTGAAGTTGGCGTTAAGGCGCATGTCGGCGACTTCGTCCTGGCCATTAATGGCAGAGATCTGACCGCCAACCTCAATCCCTACGAATTGCTGCGGAACAAGGCTGGCGAGCCTGTTGAACTCACGCTCAATTCCAAGCCGACCCTCGAGGGTGCCTGGAAGACAACTTTCCGCCCAATTAAGAACGAGGAGGATCTTATCTACCTTGCATGGGTAACCCATAATCGCCGGTACGTGGCCAGGGCCACCCATGGTCGCGTCGGCTACATCCATCTGCCGGACATGGGCGCCGCCGGCATCCGCGAGTTCATCAAGTATTATTACCCGCAGATTCGCAAACAGGGTCTCATTGTCGATGATCGCGGCAACGGCGGTGGGAACGTCTCGCAGATGATCATCGAGCGTCTGAGCCGAAAGCTCCTCGGCACCACGTTTAGCCGTACCTCTCATTACACAGGGACTTATCCAAGCCGCGTGTTCTACGGCCCGATGGCCTGCCTCATTAACCAAACCTCCGCGTCCGATGGCGACATCTTCCCCTACATGTTCCGCCGCGCAGGCCTGGGCCCGCTGATCGGTAAACGGACCTGGGGCGGGGTCGTTGGCATCAGCGGCCATGGGCCACTCCTGGATGGCGGCTCGGTTTTTGTGCCTGAGTTTTTTGCCGCCGCGACCCCGCAGGGCAAGCTGGCCATCGAAGGCCACGGCGTTGACCCGGATATCGTGGTGGACAACGACCCGGCTTCCGTCATCGCTGGCAAGGACCCGCAACTGGATCGCGCCATCGACGAAGTGCTCAAGGCTATCAAAGCGCATCCGAGAAAGCTCCCCTCGCGCCCGCCCGACCCGGTCAGAGCGCCCAAATCCATGATCGACGGCGGGGATAGTCCAAAATGATTCCTGCCCGCGTGCCGGACAAGGCCTCTGGACTGTAGCTCGGGCTGGCGGTTATAAACGCCAGGTCTTCGGGTATTTCCTCAAAATCGTTGAGGAGTCCCCTGTTTGCGGTTACGTTACTCGGCATAATTTCCAGCAGTATGCAAAACCAGTGCTGGTGGGTATCTATTATGCGCACGAGACGTCGTTTTTCAAATGAGCCAGCGCTGTGTCCGAAGCTCTTGATCCCGCTGGCGATCACTTTCTTCTTTGCGATTTCATATTATTGCCGCGCCGACGGAGTCGATGAATACGTG